>NZ_CP101464.1:3000000-3229343 GCF_024362365.1 Janibacter sp. CX7
CGACGAGCATGTCGCGGTACTCCTGCGACACGAGCGACTCGCTCGTCGCGAGGAATCGCGTGCCCATGTAGGCCAGGTCGGCACCGGCGGCCTGGGCGGCGAGCACGTCGCGGCCGGTCGACAGGGCACCGCTGAGGATGAGCGGCCCGTCCCAGACCGCGCGCACCTCGCTGATCAGGGCGAAGGGGTTGAGCCCGCCGGCATGCCCACCGGCACCGGCGGCGACGAGGATGATCCCGTCGACCCCCGCGGCAGCAGCCTTGGCCGCGTGCTTGGCATTGGTGACGTCGTGGAAGACGAGCCCGCCGTAGGAGTGGACCGCGTCGACGACCTCCTTGGCCGCGCCGAGGCTGGTGATGACGAGCGGCACCTCGTGGGCGACGATCCGCTCCAGGTCGGCCTCGATGCGCTTGTTGCTGCTGTGCACGATGAAGTTGACGCCGTAGGGAGCCGGCTGCCGATCGCCGGGCTCGGCGAGCGCGTCCTCGATCTGGGTCAGCCAGCCGTCGAAGTCCTCGGTCGTGCGCAGGTTGAGCGCGGGGAAGGTCCCGAGGACCCCCGCGCGGCAGGCACCGACGACGAGGTCGACACCCGACCCGAGGAACATCGGCGCGGAGATGATCGGCAGGCGCAGTCGGCCCTGGAGCTGCTGGGGCATCGTCATGGCCCCATGGTGGCAGTCGCTACTGGCGCTTCGCCGCGAGGGCCATCCCTCGACCCATGAGCGACCAGTAGCGCGCGGGCAGCAGCCGGGCGACGGCGTCGAGCGCGCGGGCGTCGTTGCCGATGAGCAACCGGGGGCGCCGGGCGACGGCGGCCTCGATGATCTCCTCGGCGGCCCGGTCGGCCGGGTAGCGCAGCACCTTGTCGAAGGCCGCCCGTCCGCGCTCGGCCTCGTCGGGGTCGGTCCCCGCGGCGATCCGGGCGTTCTTGGCGATGCCGGTGCGGATGCCGCCCGGGTGCACGCTCGTGACCCCCACCGGCTGGTCCTCCGCCTCGAGCTCGCTGCGCAGCGACTCGCTGAACCCGCGCAGCCCGAACTTGCTCGTCGAGTAGGCCGACTGCCCGGGCGGGCCGATGAGCCCGAAGAGGCTCGAGGTGTTGACCACCTGCCCCTGACCGTTGGCGAGCATGAGCGGCAGCAGCGCCCGGGTGAGCCGGATCGGCACGAGCAGGTTGATCTCGAGCAGCCAGTCGAAGTCCTGTGCCGAGACGTCGACGAACCGGCCACCGACCGCGACGCCGGCGTTGTTGAAGAGCATCGTCACGCCGGCGTGCTCGTCGCGGATGCGGGCGATCACCTCGTCGGCAGCGGCCCGGTCCGACAGGTCGACGACGAAGGGGGTGACCCTCGCCCCGGGCGTCTCCCGGCCGATCTCCGCGACGACCCGCTCGAGGCCGGCGGCATCGCGGTCGAGGACGACGAGGTCGGCCCCGCGACGCGCCAGCCCCTTGGCGATGTGCTCACCCATGCCTCCCGCGGCTCCCGTGACGACGGCCGTGCCGCCGGCGACGACGAGCTCTGGCCGGCTCACCGGACGATCTCCGCCGGCACCTCGGTGGCCGCATCCGTGGTCGGGCCCGTCGGCGAGCCCTCTGCAGTCGCGCCCTGACCGGCGCCGGCAGGCACCTCGACGACGTCGCCGACGGACCCGTCGACATTGCTCGAGCTGCCCGGCAGCGGCAGCTGCGCCGGGGCCGCGGCTCCCTGGGGCAGGGACACTCCCTTCGCCCCGAGCGGAGCGAAGAACATGTCCTCGGTGACGTCGGCGCGGCCGAAGGCGATCTTGTCCTTGACGTAGCTCTGCGGCATCGTCCACGGGGCGCGGTCGCCGACCTTGGGGAAGGCCGAGACGATGCGCTGCACGTAGCCCGAGGTGAGGTCGAGGATCGGCCCGGCGGTCATGCCGTCGGGCGCGACCGGCACGGCGACGCCGAGGCCGTGGTCACGCAGGTGCACGAGCAGGCGGGCGACGTAGCGGCTGACGAGGTCGGCCCGCAGCGTCCACGACGCGTTGACGTAGCCGACGGTCATCGTGAGGTTGGGGACCCCGGCGAGCATCAGGCCGCGGTAGGCATAGGCCCGCTCCTGGGCGACCGGCTCGCCGTCGACCGACAGGCTCGCGCCGCCGAGCAGCTGCAGCCGCAGGCCCGTCGCCGTGACGACGATGTCGGCCTCGACGACGCGACCGTCGGTGAGACGGACCCCCTCGGGGACGAAGCGCTCGATGTGGCCGGTGACGACCTCGGCGCGACCGCGGCGGATCGCCGCGTAGAGGTCCCCGTCGGGGACGGCGCACAGGCGCTGGTCCCACACGTCGTAGGGCGGGGTGAAGTGCTCGTCGACGACCTCCTTGGGCAGGAAGGCACGCGCCTGGCCGAGGACGATCGCATTGGCCGCCCGCGGGCGCTTGCGCGAGAGCTCGTAGAGGAAGGTCTGCAGTCCGAGGTTCTTGATCCGGGTCAGGGTCTGGACCCGCTGCGGGCTGAGCCGCTTGCGCAGCACTTGGACGAAGGGGTCGACCCCCGGCTGCGAGAAGACATAGCTCGGCGTGCGCTGCAACATCGTCACGTGCGCCGCGGTCTGCGCCATCGCCGGCACAACGGTGACGGCGGTCGCGCCGGAGCCGATGACGACGACCCGCTGCCCGGCGTGGTCGAGGTCCTCCGGCCAGAACTGCGGGTGCACGACGGTGCCGCGGAAGTCCTCGACACCGACGAAGCCCGGGTCGTGCGCCTGCTCGTAGTCGTAGTAGCCGCTGCCGAGGTGCACCCAGGCCGCGCGCACCTCGCGCCGCCCGGCGGCGGTGTCGACCTGCACCGTCCACTCCTGGGCCTCGCTCGACCAGTCGAGCGAGACGACGCGGCAGCCGGTGTGGGTCCGCTCGTCGAGGCCGCCCTCGCGGGCGGTCTCGCGGACGTAGTCGCGGATGTCGCCGCCGTCGGCGATCGCCTTGCGCCCCTGCCACGGGCGGAAGGGGAAGGACAGGGTGAACATGTCGGAGTCCGACCGCACTCCCGGGTAGCGGAAGAGGTCCCACGTGCCGCCGGTGCGCTCGCGCGCCTCGACGATCACGAGGTCGACGCCGGGGTCGGCCTCCAGGATGCGGTGGGCGGCGCCGATCCCGGAGATGCCGGCGCCGACGACGAGGACGTCGACGTGCTCCGGCAGGTCCCGGACGGCGGTGTCCTCGGGCGCGGTGGTCATGCGGTGCCTTCCTGCCGTGCGGCTAGTTGCCTCACCAGTAACCTACGCGTCGCGCGGCGGCCCCGCCAACACCTCGTTGAGGGCCTCGGTCGACGAGGGGTGCGTCCAGATGCCGTCGCGCAGCTCGCTCGCGGTCACCCCGGCGCGCATCGCCAGCGCCACGAGGTTGATGAGCTCCTGGGCGTCGACCGTGTGCAGCGCGGCCCCGAGGACGAGGTCGGTCTCGGGGTCGACGCAGAACTTGATCAACCCGTGGGTCTCGCCGAGGACCTTCGGCCGCGGCATCGCGGCGATCTTCGCCACCGGCTTCGCGTGGACGGCGACGTCGACCCCCTTCGCCCGCAGCTCCTCCTCGCTCGCGCCGACCCGGGCGAAGGGAGGAGTGGCGAAGGTCGTCGTCGGGACGGCCACGCGGTCGGCCGTGCTGCGCCGGCCCTCACCGGTGAGCTGGTCGAGGATGATGCGGTGGTCGTCGTAGGAGACGTAGGTCTGCTGCGGGCCGCCGTTGACGTCGCCGACGGCGAAGACGCCCTCGACGCTGGTGCGCAGGTGCTCGTCGACGACGATCGCGCCGGAGTCATCGGTCTCGATCCCGGCGGCGTCGAGGCCCCGTCGTCCTCGAGCGCGACGACCTGGGTCCCCGTGCGGATCTCGACGCCGCGGTCGACGAGGGCCTGCTCGACCGACGCGGCGACGTCGGCGTCCTCGCGGGCGAGGATCCGCTCGCCGCGCTCGAGCACCGTGACCTTCGCACCAAAGCCGGCGAACATGCTGGCGAACTCGAGGGAGATCGGCCCGCCGCCGACGATCACCAGGCTGCCCGGGAAGGGCCGTGCGTGCTGGATCGACGTCGAGTCGTGGATGCGCGGGCCGTCGGCGCCGGGGACGTCGAGCGGGCGCGCACGGCGCCGGTGTTGATGATGACCGTCTCGGCGGCGATGTCGAGCTCGTCCGCCCCGCCGGTGACGTGGACGGTCCGGGGGCCGGTGAAGCTCGCCCGGCCGCCGACGACGACGCGCACCGCGTCGACGTCCTCGAGCATCTGACGGTTGGCGGCGTTGAGCTTGGTGATGAGGGCATCGCGCGCGTCGACCGCCCGACCGAACCACGCGGCCGGGTCGTCCTCGGGCCGTCGCTCCTCGGCCTGGTGGACCAAGGCCTTGGTCGGGACGCAGCCGATGTTGATGCAGGTGCCGCCGACCATGTCGGCGGACTGCTCGACGATCGTCACGCTGCGGCCGGCCCGGCCGAGGGCACCGGCGAGGGTCTTGCCGGCCTTGCCCCAGCCGATGACGAGGACGTCGGTCTGCCCGGTCGTGGCCTGGGCTGCGCTCTGGGTGATGCACCGACGCTATCGCTCGGCGGGCACCCGCAGGAGGCAGGCGCCCGGCTCGGCGAAGGGGGTCAGCTCGATGGGCGGGTCCTCCTCCCTTCGGCCGAGGGTGCCGGCCACGAGGCCCAGGTGGACCTGGCAGATGACCTCGGGGTGCTCGAGCGCCGCCTCGAGGAGGGGGCAGGTCCTCAGGCGCACGACCTCCCCCTCGCGGACCGGGCCGAAGCCGAGGTCGGCGAGGGTCGCATCGAGGCGCGCGGACGCGTCGCCATCAGCCGTGCGCATCTGCTCACCCCAGGCGCGGCCGATGGAGCGGGCCCGCGTGCGCACCTCGGGCCCGTCGCCGTGGGCGATGAGGTCGGCGGCGAAGGCGCTGGTGAGCGCCCGGTACTCCGCGGTGCGCGCGCCGGGGCGGGGGCCGGCCTCGTAGAGCGTCGCGGGGCGGCCGCGCCCCTGGGCCGGAGCGGTCGTCGCGGTCGCGAGGCGCCGCTCGACGAGCTGGGCGAGGTGGGTGCGGACCGTGTTGTCGTGCGTGCCCATCCGCTCGGCGACGTCACTGACGCGAAGGGAGCCACCCGCCTCCCGGAGCACGTCGAGCACCGCACGCGCAGCCGCGCCGAGGTCGACGGGGTCGCCCTCGGGGGCAGGCGCAGGGCCGGCGGTGGTATTTTTCACAGTCATGAATGTAGTAATTTGAAGAGGGGTCGGGCAAGCACCGCCCGATCCTGACACCCGACGACGAAGGGACCACCACCATGCCTGCGAACCTCCCCATGGCCGACACCGACATCCCCGCCCTCGACGTGCGCCCGGTCCCCCACTCCATCCGCCACGCGACGGTCATCGGTGCGCTCTCCGCGATCCGCCCGGGCCGCTCCCTCGACCTCGTCGCCCCGCACGACCCGCAGCCGCTGCTGCGCCAGATCGAGGGCCTGGAGCCCGGCGTCTGGTCGGTCGAGTACCTCGAGCGCGGCCCGGAGGCGTGGACCCTGCGCCTCACCCGCGCCGCCTCCTGACCGACCGTGTGCTCCTACTGCGGCTGCCAGTCGATCGGGGTCATCGGGCGCTTCACCGCCGAGCACGAGCAGATCATCAACGCCAGCGGACTGCTGCGACGCGCAGCGCAGGCCGGGCGCACCGATGAGGTCGTCGAGCTCGTCGACGAGGTGGCCGCACTGCTCACCCCGCACACCGACGCCGAGGAGGTCGGCCTGTTCACCGTGCTGCGGCGCGACGAGGACTTCACCGAGTACGTCGACGCGCTCTGCGGCGAGCACGTCACCCTCGACGAGCTGCTGGAGCGCATCCGCGCCGGCGAGAGCGACCTGGCCGACCGCTTCTACAAGGAGCTGCGGTCGCACATCGAGCGTGAGGAGGACGGCCTCTTCCCCGCCTCGCTCACGACCCTGCGCGGCGACGACTGGACCGAGGTCGACGAGCTGACCGCCGCGGCCTTCCCCGTCTCGCCCCTCGCGCCGCAGTGACCGCACGACCGGCCGGACCACCCCGAGGGCAGTCCGGCGTGTGGGCGATGCGCGACCGACCGGGCGTAGTGTGGCTCGTCGCCGCCGCCCTCACAGCGCTCGTGCACCCCTTCGTCCCCGACTCGACGTGGCTGATGGTGCACATGGTCGCCCTCGGCGCCATCACGCACTCGATCATGGTGTGGAGCTCGCACTTCGCGACGACGCTCCTCAAGCACCGACCCGACATCGACGTCCGCGCGACGCACAACCGGCGCCTGGTCCTGCTGCACCTGGGGATCATCGCCGTCCTCGTCGGTGTGCCGACGGCGTGGTGGTGGCTGACCCTCGTCGGCGCGACCGCCGTCGGCGTCGCCGTCATCTGGCACGCGTGGCAACTGAGGCGCCGGCTGCGCGGCGCACTGCCCGGACGATTTCGCATCGTCGTCCACCACTACCTGGCCTCGGCCGCCTTCCTGCCCGTGGGCGCGACCCTGGGCGTGCTCCTCGCTCGTGGCCAGACCGACGAGATGCACGCCCGGCTGCTCCTGGCGCACTCCCTGGTCAACCTGCTCGGCTGGGTGGGCATCACCGTCACCGGCACGCTCATCACCCTGTGGCCGACGATCCTGCGCGCCCGTATGGACGACGCGTCCGAGCGCCGCGCCCGCCAGGCGCTGCCGGGTCTCGTCCTCGGTCTCGCGCTCGCGTGCACCGGCGCCCTGGCCGGATGGCGCTGGCTGCTCCTCGCCGGCGTGGCCGGCTACCTCGTCGCACTGCTGTGGTCCGCCCGCTCCCTCGTCGCGCCCACCCGGCAGAAGCCACCCCGCCACTTCGCCGCATGGTCCGTCATGGCCGGCGCCGTCTGGTTCCTCGTCGGCATCGGCATGGTCGGCTGGCGGGTGGCGACCGCGGACGACTTCGCCGCCATGGCCTCCGGCTACGGGCGGGTCGCCGCGGTGCTCGTCGTCGGTTTCGGCCTGCAGGTGCTCACCGGCGCGCTCAGCCACCTCGTCCCGGCCGTCATCGGTGGTGGCCCACGGGTCGTGCGGGTCGGCATCGAGAGCTTCGATCGCATCGGCATGACCCGCATCGTCATCATCAACGTGCCGTTGGCGCTGTCGCTCCTGCCCGTCCCCTCCGGCACCCGCGTCGTGCTGACCACCCTCGTCCTCATCGGGCTGGTCGCCTTCATCCCGATCATGCTCACGTCGATCAAGCGGCTCGTCGCGGCCCGCAGGGAGGCCGCGCTGGCCACCCCCGAAGACCGTCGCGCAGGTCTGAAGCAGGGTCGGGCCGACGCTGCGCGGGTCCTCGATCCTCCCTTCCCCCGTACCCAGGTCATGGCGGGCGTGACACTCGTGGCCCTCGCCCTGGCCGCCGGCCCCGCACTCCAACCGGCCCTCGACGGCGGGAGCGTCGACGCCGCCCCTGCAGCAGCCGTCACGCCCACTGGCGAGACGACCGAGGTGACCGTCACCGCGCGGGCCGACATGACCTTCAGCCCCTCCCGCATCGAGGTGCCCGCCGGGGACCGCCTCGTCATCACGCTGACCAACGAGGACGGCAGCACCGTCCACGACCTCTACCTCGACGACGAGACGCACACGCCCCGCCTGGCGAAGGGAGAGTCAGCCACCCTCGACGTCGGTGTCGTCGGCGCCGACCGCCAGGGGTGGTGCACGGTGACCGGGCACAAGCGGATGGGCATGACGTTGACGATCGACGTCACGGGCGCACCCCAGGCCGCCCCCTCCGACGCGCCGTCCCATGACGGCCACGACAACGAGGACACCCCCTTCGACCTCACCACGGGCGCGACGTGGCCGGACGGCTTCGAGGCCGACGACGCCTCTCTCCCACCACTGCCCGACGCGCGTACCCACCGGGTGACGCTGCGCGTGCAGGAGGTGGAGGTCAAGGTGGCGCCGGGTGTGACCCGGACCCGCTGGACCTTCGGTGGCACCGCGCCCGGCCCGACCCTGCACGGCCGGGTCGGTGACCGCTTCGTCATCACGCTGGTCAACGACGGCAGCATCGGGCACTCGATCGACTTCCACGCCGGCTCGCTCGCGCCGGACCGGCCGATGCGCACGATCACGCCCGGGCAGCGGCTGACCTACACCTTCACCGCTGAGCGCGCGGGCATCTGGATGTACCACTGCTCGACGATGCCGATGGCGACGCACATCGCCCAGGGCATGTTTGGCGCGGTCGTCATCGAGCCGGAGGGACTGCCCGAGGTCGACCGCTCCTACGTGGTGACCGCGTCGGAGCTCTATGCCGGCGAGGAACCCGACGGCGACCCGGCGGCGACCGCCTTCAACGGCCGCGCCTTCCAGTACGAGGCGGACCCGCTCACCGCGAGGGTCGGCGAGCGGGTGCGCTTCTGGGTCCTCGACGCCGGACCGGACCGGCCGGTCTCCTTCCACGTCGTCGGCGGGCAGTTCGACACCGTCTGGAGCGAGGGCGCCTACCGCACCGGGGGACCGGACACCGTGGGTGGCCCGGCGGCCGGCTCCCAGGCGCTGGGCCTGATGCCCGCCCAGGGCGGCTTCGTCGAGCTGACCTTCCCCGAGGCCGGTCACTACCCCTTCGTCAACCACGTGATGAGCGACGGGGACAAGGGGGCGCGCGGCACCATCCGGGTGCGCTGAGACGTACAGCGACCGGACGCGTCCGCGACGCGTCCGGTCGGTGTTGTGATCAGATCGGCTCGACCTCGCCGACCTTGCCGTAGAGCACCGGCTCGTCCCCACCACCGGTCATCCACAGGGTGCCCCCGCCACCGATCGGGGTGGCCGATCCGCCACCACCACGCCCGCTGGGCTTCGGCGGCTCGGGGTCGCGCTCGTTGCGGGTGCAGTCCGTGCGCGTGGCCCCCCCTGAAGCGGTCCACGTCCCAGGTCTCGCGCTGGTAGTAGTCGGCGCCGAAGGTCTCGTAGACCTGTGTCGACCAGAGCGGGATCGTGCCCTCCGGGCCCCGCTCGTCGGAGATCTTGCGCACCCCCCGGTAGTTGCCCGCGGAGTCGATCCACGTGTTCGGCGAGGGCGGGCTCGTCGCCGGAGGGCACTGCCCCGGGGGCGTCTGCGCGTGCGCCGGTGCTGCGGTGAGGGCGGCTCCGGCCGCGGCGAGCGAGCCGGCCGTGAGCAGGGTGGCGATGGTCGTGCGGATGCGTGCGCGTCGAGCGGACATGTCAGTTCCTCCTGATCGCCGGGGACCGGACCCGGTGCCCGGTCCCCGGCGGCCTGCGCCGCCGGGACCGAGCCTCGTCGCGTCACGACGAGGTGACCCGCGCATCAGTACTCATCCCGTGGAGGTGACGGTGAGTACTCGCACCGATGACGGGCCCGGCGCTCAGGCGGCCGGCAGCGTCGAGTCGGCGCGCGCGAAGGTCGCGGTCGCGACGTCGACGACGAGCTCGGGGTGGTCGACCTGCGGGCAGTGGCCGCAGTCCGGCAGCGGCACGTGGGTCGCCTCGGGCAGCCGCTCGCGGGCGGCGCGGGCCTCCGAGGGCAGCAGCAACCGGTCGCCGTCGCCCCAGGCGATGGTCGTCGGGACGACGAGGTGGCGGGTCGTGCGCAGGAAGGTCGCGCGGACGAAGTGCGGCCAGAAGCCCTTGGCCCGACGCAGGTTGAGGGTGTCGCCGACCGCGTCCTCGAGGGTGACCTTGTCGGGGTGCTTGTAGAGGGAGCGGAAGGCGAGCTTGCGGAAGCACGGGTAGGAATTGAGCCGGCGGTGGACGGCCTCGGGCAGGTGGCTTCCGACCTTCATGAAGAGCAGGTTGGCCGCGATGTTGGGCAGGTGCCACGGCGGGAAGAACCCGGCCGGCGACAGCGCGGTCGCGCTCCTGACGACGCCCTCACGGGCGGCCATCTCGAGGACCATCGCGCCACCGAGGGAGTTGCCGATCACGTGCGGCCGGTCGATGCCCAGCTCGCGGAAGAACCGCTCGAACTGCTCCGCGTGGCTGCCCATCGACCAGCCGTCGGGGCGGGTCGGCCTAGGCGACTCGCCGTGGCCGGGCAGGTCGACGACGTAGACGTCGTGACCGCGCGCCGCGAGCATCTCCGGGACCTCACCCCAGGCCTGCCGCCGGTGGCCGATGCCGTGGATGAGGACGACGGGCTCCCCGGAGCCCTCGTGGCGGGTGTACTCGATGCGACTCTGCATGAGCGGAGGTTACTGAGGGGTCACCTCGGGCGCCAGACCGACGACGAAGGGTGGGACGCACGTCACGTGCGCCCCACCCTTCGTCGGTGGATCAGTGCTCGTTGGGGTCCGCGTCCTGGTCGGCCTTGGCGGCGTGGACCGTGCCGTGCACGTGCTCCGGCGGCCCGTAGAGGGAGTAGACCTTCAGCGGCACGTCGCCGATGTTGGTGACGTTGTGCCACTGACCCGCCGGCACCATGATGATGTCGTCGTCGCCGACCTCGCGGTCGAACGAGAGGTCGTCCTCGGCCGGCCCCATCTGGGCGCGGCCACGGCCCTCCTCGACCCGCAGGAACTGGTCGTGGTCCTCGTGGACCTCGAGGCCGATGTCGTCACCGGGGGCGATCGCCATGACGGTCAGCTGCAGGTTGGTGCCGGTCCAGAGCGTGGAGCGGTAGTTCGTGTTCTGCAGGGTGGCCGACTCGATGTCGACGACATAGGGGGCGGGTCCGTGGTCGGAGAGGTCGATCTGCTCGCTCATGCGCACTCCTGGTGTGGTCGAAGGGGGATGACGGCGACGGTAGCGGTGGGTCAGGCCGAGGCGCCCACCGAGTCGGGGACGTCGATCTGGTCGCCGGCCTCGAGCGGGCCGTCGGCGGCCTTGGTCGCCGCGACCGCGGCCTCCTCGCTCGGGGCGCTCGTGCGGATCAGGTGGTCGAAGGCGCTCAGCGAGGCCGTCGACCCGGCACCCAGGGCGGTGACGATCTGCTTGTAGGGCTCGACCGTGCAGTCGCCCGCGGCGAAGACGCCCGGCAGGTTGGTCCGGCCGACGCCGTCGATGACGATCTCGCCGCGCTCGGAGAGCTCGACCGCGTCACCGAGCCACTCGGTGTTGGGCAGCAGGCCGATCTGGACGAAGACACCCTCCAGGGCGAGGGTCTCCCCTTCGCCGCCGTCGCGGGGCTCAACGACGATGCCAGTGACCTTGCCACCGTCGCCGACGACCTCGGTCGTCTTCGTGCCGAGGCGGATGTCGACGTTGGGCAGCGAGCGCAGCTTGCGCTGGAGCACCTCGTCGGCGCGCATCTCGTCCATGAACTCGACGAGCGTCACGTGACCGACGATGCCCGCGAGGTCGATCGCAGCCTCGACGCCGGAGTTGCCGCCGCCGATGACGGCGATGCGCTTGCCCTTGAAGAGCGGACCGTCGCAGTGCGGGCAGAAGGTGACGCCCTTGTTGCGGTACTCCTCCTCGCCGGGGACACCCATGGTGCGCCAGCGGGCACCGGTCGCGAGGACAACCGTCTTGCCCTTGAGCGCGGCGCCGTTGGCGAGGTCGACGACCGTCAGCCCGTCGTCGCCGGCGGACAGGCCGGCCGCGGTCTGGCTGCGGATCATGTCGACCTCGTACTCGCCCACGTGGCGCTCGAGGTCGGCCGCGAGCTTCGGGCCCTCGGTGTGCGGGACGGAGACGAGGTTCTCGATCGCCATGGTGTCGAGGACCTGACCGCCGAAGCGCTCGGCGAGCAAACCCGTGCGGATCCCCTTGCGCGCCGCGTAGATCGCGGCGGAGGCGCCGGCGGGACCGCCGCCGACGACGAGGACGTCGTAGGGCTCGCGGGCCGACAGCTCCTCGGCGGCGCGGGCCGCGGAGTCGCCACCGGCCAGCTCGTCGACCTTGGCGACGATCTCGGCGAGCTCCATGCGGCCGGAGCCGAAGGACTCGCCGTCCACGAAGACGGTCGGCACGGCGAGCACGCCGCGGCGCTCGGCCTCCTCGGGGAAGACGGCGCCGTCGATGGCGGTGTGGGTGATGCCGGGGTTGAGCACGCTCATGAGGTTGAGGGCCTGGACGACGTCCGGGCAGTTCTGGCAGCTGAGCGAGAAGAAGGTCTCGAAGTGGTGCTCACCGGCCAGACCCTTGATCTGCTCGATGACGTCCTGCGCGGCCTTGCTCGGGTGCCCGCCGACCTGGAGCAGCGCCAGGACGAGGGAGGTGAACTCGTGGCCCATCGGGATGCCGGCGAAGCGCACGGACACCTGCGGGTCGGACACGCGGGTGATCGCGAAGGAGGGGACACGCTCGTCGAGGTCGCTCCCTTCGGCCACCCGGCGGGTGATGAGGTCGCTCATCCCCTCGATCTCGACGATCAGCTCGTCGAGCTCACGGGACTTGGGGCCCTCGTCGAGGCTCACGACGAGCTCGATCGGCTCGCGGAGGTTGTCGAGGTAGGCCTTGAGCTGGGTGGCGAGGTTCTGGTCGAGGGCCATGGTGCGAGCGACTCCTGCAGGGACGAAGGGGGTGTGGCTGGGGGCGGGTGGGGGCGGCGGCGAGCGCCGCCCCCACCAGAGATGCACCGTGCGTGACGGCGATCAGGTCGAGCGGAGAGGCTCGATCAGATCTTGCCGACGAGGTCCAGCGAGGGGGCGAGGGTCTCGGCGCCCTCTTCCCACTTGGCCGGGCAGACCTCGCCGGGGTTGTTGCGGACGTACTGCGCGGCCTTGACCTTGCGGACGAGCTCCTTGGCATTGCGGCCGATGCCCTCAGCGGTGATCTCGAGGAACTGGATGACACCGTCGGGGTCGACGAGGAAGGTGCCGCGGTTGGCCAGGCCCTCGTCCTCGCGCAGGATGTCGAAGTTGCGCGAGATGGTGGCGGTCGGGTCGCCGAGCATCGGGTAGGTCACCTTGCCGACGGCGTCGGAGGTCTCGTGCCACGCCTTGTGCGTGAAGTGCGTGTCGGTCGAGACGGAGAAGACCTCGACGCCCAGGCCCTTGAGCTCCGCGTCGTACTCGGCCGCGAGGTCCTCGAGCTCCGTCGGGCAGACGAAGGTGAAGTCGGCCGGGTAGAAGAAGAAGATCGCCCACTTGCCGGCGATGTCGGCCTCGGAGAAGTCCTTGAACTCGCCGTTGATGTAGCCGGTCGCCTGGAAGGGCTTGATCTGGGTGTTGATGAGGGACATGCGTGGTCTCCTGTGCATCTCTCGGGTTCAGGTCGCTCCATCCGGCGCGGACTTGACCGCTCCGTTGATTGGAACGAATCCAGATTAGCCAAGGCCCTCCTTCGATGCAAACCGGGGCGGCGACATCGACGTGAACCCTGCGTGTGAAGGGCGCGAACTCACCCGGCAAGAGTCAGGGGGGACCGCCCCAGCGGTCGGGATATCGCCAGCCGGTCCCGGATTCGGTCAGGTGGCATGGCGCGGGTCACATCGGCCCGCCACCTTCGACTCATCGGCCGGACACCCCGGCTCGCCACCGAAGGAGAACCCCATGACCTCGCGCAGCACCCTGATGCTCACCGCCGCCCTCGCCGGCGCCGGCACGCTCCTCGCCCCGGCCGCCACCGCGGCCCCCGTGCCCGACGGCGGGGTCTCCACGCAGGACCCGATGACCTCCTACGTCATGGAGCGCGACGGCAAGACCCGGGCACAGGCACGCGCCTACCTGGCGACCAAGGACACCAAGCAGGCCACGCTCCGATCGCTCGAGGCGAAGGGGGTCACGGCCGACGGCGCGTGGTTCGACGGCACCCAGCTCGTCGTCGGGGTCGACTCCGCAGCCGACGCCGCGAAGGTCCGTGCCGCCGGGCTGCGCCCGAGCACCGCTGTGGGACAACGGGATCTGGACCGCGTCGCGACCAAGGTGCTGGGCCAGGCCGGCGCCTCGAAGCACGTCGTCACCGTCGGACCCGACCTGCAGCAGGGCGTCGTCGAGGTGCGGATCGCCGCGGACGCACCCGACTCCCTTCGCCAGCGCATCGCGGCCATGGACCGGGTGACCGTGACGACCGCCGACGAGCTGACGACGCAGGCCGACGTCGTCCCGGGCCGGATCATGGACCTCTCCCCCGGGACCAACTGCTCGCTCGGCTACCCGGGCAAGACGTCCAGCGGCAACAACGTCCTGCTCACCGCCGGCCACTGCGTCGAGGGCCTGCCGGACATCCTCGACGCCAACGGCACCCACATCGGGCGGGGCACCCACACCCGCTTCCACGAGGGCTACAGCAGCGTCGACATGGGCCTGATGGACATCGACTCCGAGGACGTCGGCCAGCCCTACGTCGACAGCCGCGGCCACTCCGGGTACTACGCCGTCCAGGGCGCGAGCAAGAACGCGGTCGGCTCCGAGATCTGCAAGGCCGGCAACACGACGGGCTGGACCTGCGGCACGATCAAGGCCTACAACCGCACCGTCAACTACGGCGGCACCATCGTCTCCGGCCTCGCCGAGGCGAGCGTGTGCACGGAGGGCGGCGACTCCGGTGGCGCCTACATCGGCGTCGGCAACCTCGCCCAGGGCATGACCTCCGGCGGTCCCGTCGGTGCCGACTGCGGGTACAACCGCGGCTACGCGGCCGGCTCCTACAGCTTCTACCAGCCGGTCGTCGACGCGGCGAACTACTACGGCGTCACGATCGACACGGCGAACTGACCCTCCTCACCCACGCTCGACCCTTCGCATCCCCCTATGGCAATGCAGAGTCTCGATGTCGAGAGACCGCATTGCCGTAGGGGGATGCAATGTGGGGCCCTCAGCCGGACACGTCCGCGAGGGTCAAGGGCGTGCGCGAGCGAAGGGCGAGCTCGGCCACCTGGGCGAGGTAGAGCTCCGCGCACCCGAGTGCGTCGGCTAGCGGGTCGTGGGCGCGGTAGCGGGGCAGGCCGAAGCGCTGGCGCGCGGCCGCGAGCCGCAGCTCACCGCCTGCGGGCTCGGGTCCGGTGCCGAGCGGTCCCTCGAGGACCCGACGCTGCAGCCGCATCGTGTCCACGGACGGTGGGACGAAGGGGGAGCCGAAGACCCGCGCGCACTCGGCCGAGATGAAACCCGCCTCGAGACCGGCGTGGTGGGCGAGCAGCACCCGACCGGCCAAGGCATCGAGCAGCCGCGCGAGGGCCTCGCCCGATGGCACCCCTGCGGCCACCGCATCATCGGTCAGTCCGTGGAGGGTCGCGGACTCACCGACGTCCGATCCCGGCCTGACGACGAGACGTCCGGCGCCCCCGAGGACCACGCCCAGCCTGTCGATGGGCACCCACGCGATCGCGACGATCCGGTCCCGGCCCGGGTCCAGGCCGGTCGTCTCGAGGTCGACGGCGAGCAGCGGCAGCTCGGCCACCGGGGTCCCGGGCGTCGGCGTCGGGACCGTCAGGTGGTCCCGCAGCGGGCCGGCCGGCGCGCGCCGGGCCGCGGCCTCCCGGCGTCGGGCCTCTCTCCCACCGCGCGCACCTCCACGCCAGATCATGTCCAGCGCTGCCCGGGGTGCCACTGGGCCAGCGCACGCTGGGCCCGGCGCACGACGTGGAAGGCCTCCCGTAGGGCGCGCCGATCGAAGGTCGTCAGGTCGTCGGGCGAGATCCACGAGGTGACGGGCAGGCCGGCCTCCTGCTGTCGGGACTGGTGTGCCAGACGCACGTGGGAGATGAACTCGAGGGCGTCGACGAGGCCCTCCGCCGTCTCGGGCGCGAGTCCACCCGGTCCGGCGACGGCACGCAGGCGGGCCCGGGTGTTGACGACCGTCAGGCCCGCGGCGAGCGCATGGACCCGGGCGAGGTCGACGATGGCCCCGACGCCGCCGCGCTTGAGGTCGAGCAGGTCCTTGTGCTCACCGCTGCGCCCGAGGACGAAGCCGCGGAAGAAGCCGAGCGGCGGATCGTTGTCGACGGCCTGCGCGGTCAGGTGCCCGAGGAGGTTGCGCGCCCCGGGCAGCCGTCCGGCGACCTCGTTGACGAGGGCGGCGTGCAGCTCGTGGTCGCCCGCCAGCGGCCGGGAGTCGAAGAAGATGCTCGCGCCGAGCACGGCATCGGGGACCGGCTCGTCGAGCCACTGGGCGAACTCGGCGCGCCACCCCGAGAGCCGCTGGTGCCAGCGCGGATTGGTCGCCATGACGTCCCCGGGGCAGCGGGGGTGCCCGGCCGCCTCCAACCCGGCGACGACCTGCTCGGCGAGGGCCGCGACGTAGTCCTCTGCCCTCTCCGGCGCGTCGTCGGCGATGATCACCGCGTGGTCCTGGTCGCTGCCGAGCGCCTGCTCGTGGCGTGCCCGTGACCCGAGGACCATCCAGCACATCCGGGGCGCCGGCCCCATCCCGCGGGCCGCGAGGTCCTCGTGGGCGAGGGCGATGAGCCGGCGCTCGACCGCGTCGCCGACCGACGTGACGACCCGGGTGATGTCGTCGGCGCTCACGTCCTGCTCGAGCAGCTGCTGCACGAGCCTCGGTGTCCGGGCCGCGAAGTCGACCACGCCGGCGACATCGGTCTGCTTGGCGACGTCGCCGACGATGTGCACGGCGCTCACCCGCTCGAGGCGCATGAGGTCCGTCGTCGTCACCACGCCCACCGGTGCGCCGCCCTCGACCACCGGCAGGTGGTGCACATTGGCCTCGGTCATCGTGAGCAGCAGCTCGAGCGCCGACGCGTCGGCCGGCGCCACGACCGGGTCACTCGTCATCACGTCGCTCACGGGCTGCCTGGGGTCGACGCCGGCGGCGAGGACCCGACGGCGCAGGTCGCGGTCGGTGAGGATGCCCACGAGTCGCTCGCCCTCGACGACGAGCAGGCTGGAGACCCCTTCGTCGGTCATGGTCCGCGCAGCCTGCGCGATCTCCCCGTCCGCGCGCACGGTGACCGGCGCCCGGTGCGCCAGGTCGCGCGCTGACGTCCGGAGGATCGGCTCGCCGTGCCGGCCCGTCGCGACGGCGGTGGCGGCCGCGCGCAGGAGCCCGGCGCGTTCCCCTTCGAAGTGCTCGGCGAAGACCTCGTGCTCCCGCCGCAGCTCGTGGAAGACCTCGGCCGGCAGGTGCAGGGCGAGCGTGTCCTCGATGGCGACGACGTCGAAGCGGGACGGGTTGCGGCCCACGAGGGTCGTCGAGCCACAGGCCGAGCCCTCCGCGCCGCGGAAGACGAGCCGGCCCTCCGCGTCATGCGTCTCGATCGCACCGGACCGGATGATCATCAGCTCGTCGCTGTCCCGGCCGACCGTCATCAGGTGGCTGCCGCGCCGGTGGTAGCGGACCGTCAGCCGGCCGGCCAGGTCATGCCGCACCCGATGGGGCAGCGCGTCGAAGGGGGCGTGCAGCGCCAGGAAGTCGACGACCTCCGTCAGCTCGGTCTCGGCCATGCCCCATGGTGGCAGGCTCGCGGTCACGCCTGGTCGGTCAGGGATCCGCGCACCAAGCTGTCACCGGAGTGCTCGGGCTGGTCGTCGTAGGCCTCGTGCGAGATGTCGACGACCACGTAGCCCTGGTCGAGCAGGTCCTGGGTGATGGGGAAGGACTCCGCACCCTGCGAGCCGTCGAGGACTCCCACCGAGACCATCCGCTTGCCGTCACGGTTGATCAACCAGACCTCGGCGTAGCCATCAGGGACCGTGACCTCCGCGGCGGAGACCTCCAGCGAGACCCTGCCCTCGCGCTGCTCGACCGTGGCGACGCCCCGCGACTCGCCGGTGTCGAGGGTGTCCAGCTCGGCCGAAGCGATCGTGCGCTGATCCGGTTCACCCAGACGGTCGGCCAGCTGGCTGCCACCCACCCCGACGAGGAGGCCGGCGATGCACGCCGCGACCAGCCATGTCACGGCAGGTCGACGCCCGGTGCGGCCGTACCCGCGAGCGGCTCGACCGTCACTACGCCCGGTTGGGGACTGGATCCCCTGGGAGTCCGCAGCCGCGCCCTCGGACGATGCCGGGTCGACCTCTCCGGCGTCATCGATCTCCGCCCGGATCCGCGACCACGTCGTGGACGGGGGTGGGGTGAGCGTGGTGGTCGCCGCCTCACGGGTCACCGCGACGGTGTGCACGTATGACTCCAGGCCTTCACGGCACTGGTCGCAGTCGTCGACGTGCTGGCTCTCCTGCGGCGACGCGGACTCGCCCAGCGCGAGGTCGATCAGACGGTCCTCCGGGAGATGGTCGTCGGGGACGGGTGCGAGACGGGTCATCGGTTCACCTCCTCGAGGTGCTTGCGCAGGTGGGTCAAACCTCTCCTGACATGACTCTTGACGGTGCCCAGTGGCAGCTGCAGCGTCTGGGCGATGTCCTCGTGGCGTCGGTCGTCGATGACCGCCATGCGGATGATCGTGGCCCGCGGGTCCCCGAGCGCCTGCAGGGCGTCGGCCAGGTACACCTGTTCCACCACGTCCTGGGCCGCGGTGACCGATGGGCCCGCCTCATGGACGAAGGCGCGCTCGTCACGCGAGCGGCGGGCACGTGCGGCGTGCAGGTCGGCGCACCTTCTTCGGGTCACCGTGGCAAGCCACCCACCCAGCGAGCCGCCTCCCGGGTCGAGAGAGGCGCGCCCCTTCCACAATGCGACGAAGACCTGCTGCGTGATGTCCTCGGCCTCGTGGTGCTCGCCGACCGAACGCTGGGCGATGGTGTGCACCAGCGCGCCGAACCGCTGGTAGGCCTCGGCGAGGGCTGACTCGTCCCCGTCGACCAGTCGGTGCATCAGGTCCTCACCCATGGCCGCCTGCACGGGATCACCGGTCACGCGAGTCACTATAGGGCGGCCTCAACCATCGACCCGCGATGCGACCGCGACGACATTGTCCTCGTAGCTGCGAGTCCGTGGGTCGTAGTCACCGCCACAGGTGACGATGTGCAGGCGGGCAGGGCCGGTGCGGTCGAAGAGCGCGTCTACGTCGAGCGCGTCCTTCGCGTGGTGGTCCACGCGCCGGATCTCGTAGGTCACCAGGTCGTCACCGACGGTGACCGTCACCCGATCACCTCGTTGCACCTCGTCCAAGCGGGACAACGGACCGACCTGACCCGCCGTGTCCGTGTGCGCCGAGATGACGCTGGCTCCCGAGGCCGACCCCGGCGCCGGGCCGAAGCGGTACCAGCCAGCCGTCCCGGGGTCCTCGGGGATCACCATGAGTCGACCGCCGTCCACACCGACCGGGACCACGGGCAGATCCGCTCCCAGGGACGGGATCTCCAGCCGCGAGGGCGGTGTCGCCTCGGACGTGGGCTGCCCGAGCGCTGCCGACCTCGTCCGCGGACCGGACGAGGACGCCCCCGACGCAGAGGCCGGCGTCGACGCCTGGCGCGTCGGGCTCGACCGCGACGGCTGCGACGGGCCCGACCCTGCCGACCCCGAGGGCGCGAGCGCCTCCCGGGTGTCGGCAGGGTCGGTCAATCTCGACGGGGACGTGAGGCCGTCGGTGACGACGAATCCGCCGCCTCCGGCGAGCACCGCGGCGATGGCGACCATCGCCAGCCTCTTCCTGTCGAGATCCATGCGCCGCCTCACGTCAGTCGCGCACCGGGGACACGCGACGGGTCATGAGCAGCACGGCACCTCCGGCGAGCACGGCGGCGGCACCGGCAGCACCCATGGCGGCGTACGAGCCGGTGTCGGCCTGGCCGCCGGTACCGCTCGGCACCCCACCCGGGGAGCTGTGCAGGCCGGAGATCTCCTGGACCGCGAGGTCGAGGTTGTCGTCCTCGGCCGAGCCCCACGCGTAGACGATGGTGTTGGTGCCCTCCTTGAGGGTGACGTCGGCGGGCCCGATGGCGACGTCGTCGGTGCCGGCGAGGACGACGTCCGCCGAGATCGTGCCGGCGGCGAGGTCGGTCTTGCCCTCCTTCGGGTTCGTCACGTCGGCGAAGGCCACCTCGCCGTTGGCGCGGACGTCCACGGCCGGAGCCGCCGCCGTGTGGCGCACCGTCAGCCGCGCCTGGCCCGGCTCGGTGGCGGACACGTCGTTGGCGAAGGGGGTGAGGACCGGGTTGCCGTCGGCGTCCAGGTGGGCCGCGACGGTGATGTTGGTGCCGGCCTCGACGGCGACGTCCTGTGCCTCGATGACGGCGTCGCCGTCGGCTCCGGCACCGGCCGCGGTGACCTTGAGGTCGTACTCCCCGGCGGGCAGGGGCATCGGGTCGGTGATCGTCCCCGGCTCGAAGTCCTCGAGGAGGACGTCGCCGTTGGCGTACACATCGACCGTGGCCTCCGGCACCCCGTGGAGGATGCTGACCGTGGCGTCACCCTCGGCGGCGAAGGACGGGGCGCTCAGGACGGTGACGAATCCCGTCGACAGGGCGGCGATGGCGATGGGGCGGGTGAGTCGCATGGCGTTGCTCCTGGTGTGTGGGACGGACGCCTCCTGACGTCCTGCCCCTACTTCGGCCACCACCCGTCGCAGGGATGCACCTCGGCACAACTTTTTTTCGTGACCCGCTGGACGTGCGCGCGGCGAACCTGTGAGTCGCCAGGAGGAGGCTGGTCAGGCCGAGTGCGTCATCCGCCCACCGACGAAGGTCGCGAGCACCCGCGTCTGCCGCAGCCGCGCCGCCTGCTCCGCGGTGCCGGACAGCCCTGCGGGACAAGGGTCCTCGTCGACGAGCACGATGTCAGCCGGTCCGCCGACGGCGATCTCGGTGACGCCGTCGGTCGAGGCGTCCAGTGCCTCGCGGGGGGTGAGCGCCTGCTCCGGGGCCCACGGCTCGCGCTCGTCGGCGCTGCGGTGGACGGCGGCCGACATCGCCAGCCACGGGTCGAGCGGGGAGACCGGCGCATCCGACCCCAGTCGAAGGGGGATCCCCGCCTGCGTCATCGACCGCAGGGCGAAGCACCGGTCGAGCCGGTCGGGCCACAGGGCTTCGGTCGAGTCCCGGTCGTCGAGCAGGTGCGCGGGTTGGACGCTCGCGACCAGCCCCAGGTCGGCGAAGCGCTGCAGCGCCTCCATCCGCACGAGCTGCGCGTGCTCGATGGTGCCGCGGGCACCGCTCGCGGCGTAGGCGTCGAGCGCGTCGAGCAGTGCCTGGTCGCCGATCGCGTGGACCGCGCCGTCGAGGCCGTGCGCGTGGGCGCGCCGGAGCAGCTGGGTGAGCTCCTCGGGCCCGACGGTGCTCTTGCCGTGCGGGTCGCCGAGATCGTCGTCTGTGACGAAGGGTTCGCAGCACCAGGCGGTGCGGGTGTTGAGCGAGCCGTCGGTGATGACCTTGAGCGGGCCCATCGTCACGAGGCCGGTCTCGTCGAGCACGTCGCCGGTGCGCATGCCGGCCGCGATCGCCTCGCCGAGGCCCTCGGGATAGGTCGCCGGGCGCACCCGCAGCAGGTCGAGGCCGTCGGCGGTGCGCTGCGGCCACTCGAGCCGCCCAGCCTCGAACTCCATGTCGGCGATGCCGACGACCCCCTTCGCCGCGGCGGCTCGCATCGCGGAGTCGAGACTGGCGCGGACGACGGCCGGGTCCTCCGGCAGGTCGGCCAGGCGCTGGTAGATGGGGAACCACTCGTCCTCGTCGAGGTGTCCCTCGTGGACCGGCAGACCGAGGGCTCGGAAGGCCGCGCTGCTCAGCCACCCGGCGTGGCAGTCCCCGCTGATGAGGATGACCGGCCGGTCGCCGGCGACGGCGTCGAGCTCGGCGGTGCTCGGCAGGCGGTCCCAGCCGGCCACGCGCCAGCCGAAGCCCTGCACGACGGTCCCGGGCGCCGGTCGCTCCGCGGCGAGGTGGCGCGCGACCCGGGCCGTGACATCCTCGGGGCTCGCGGTGTCCGCGACGTCGACCCGGCGGGACATCGCCGCCCACTGGCCGAAGTGGACGTGTGCGTCCCACAGCCCCGGGAGCGCGAGCGCTCCGCCGGCGTCATGGACCTCGGCCCCCGCGGTGGTGAGGTGCTCGCCGATCTCGGCGATCCTCCCTTCGCGCAGCCGGATGTCCACGGGTGCGGCGCCGGGTCGCAGGCGGGCGCCACGGATCAGCGCATGCGGGACGAAGGGGGCCATGCTCGGCACGATACGACGGATACGGTGGCGCCATGCACCTGCTCGTCGTCGCCGCGATCCGGGCCGAGGCCGCCCACGTCCCCGAAGACCTCGAGGTCCTCGTCACCGGGGTCGGCAAGAGCCTCGCGGCGGTGCAGGTCACCCGCGCGATCTGCGAGCACCCGCGCCGCGACGAGCTCGTCGTCGTCAACATCGGCACGGCCGGCGCCCTGCGCCCCGACGTCGCCGGACTCCACGAGATCGGGACCGTGCTCAACCACGACCTGTCGGCCGAGCCGATCCGGCAGCTCGGCCTCGACCCGCGCGAGAGGCTCGTGCTCGACCCCGCGCAGCAGACGGTGCTGGCGAGCGGCGACCTCTTCGTCACCGACCCGGCCGTGCGCGACGAGCTGGCGACCCGCGCCGACCTCGTCGACATGGAGGGTTACGCCATCGCCCTGGCCTGCACCGAGCTCGGCGTGCCCGTCCACCTCGTCAAGCGGGTGAGCGACAACGCCGACGAGACGGCGCACGACTGGTCGGCCGCCGTCGACGGCTGCGCCCGGGACCTGGGCGCGTGGCTGGCGGACTTCGTCCGGCTCGACCGCGTGCGCTGACTCCGAGCCGCCCACTCCGCAAGACCCTGGGGTCCTGCAGGGTTAGGGCCGCTCAACTGCGCAAGACCCTAGGGTCCTGCAGAGTTGGGTGGGAATGGTTCTCACCCGCCGCGGGTTGAGGACGGCATGACCACCACGACGCGCGAGCTGTACGGCTTCGAGCGCTACGAGCGCGCGAAGCACGCCTTCGACGATGCCCGCTACACGGAAGCGGCAACCGACCTCGAGGACTTCTTCACGGATCTCGCGGCCGCCCGCGCCGAGAGCGACGCCGACCCGGTCGGGCACGGCACGGCCGAGATCCACCTGCTGCTGGCGCGCTGCTACTTCCACTCCGCGCAGCTCGGGCGGGCCGAGGCCGCGGCCCGCGAGGTCATCGCCGAGGCGCCCGACGACGCCTACGCGCACCTGCTCCTGGGCCGCACCCTGCAGCGGGCCGGCCGGGCCGACGAGGCGCGCGGCCCCCTTCGCCTGGCGGAGCTGCTCGGTGGCTACGGCACCGCTGCCGGCCCCGCGGCCAAGGTCGCCGACGAGGGCTTCTGACGCAGCCACGCCCATGACGAAGGGGGGGGAGACGCATCGTCTCCCCCCCCTTCGCTCGTGGATCAGGCGCTCGGGTGGGTCATGTCGACCGGGACCACCCAGGCGTCGAAGTCCTCGCCGGAGATGTCACCGGAGGCGACGGCCGCCTCGCGCAGGCTCGTGCCCTCCTTGTGCGCCTTCTTGGCGATCGCCGCGGCCTTGTCGTAGCCGATGTGGCGGTTGAGAGCGGTGACGAGCATGAGGTTGCGCGAGAGGTTCTCGTCGATCTTCTCGCGGACCGGCTCGATGCCGACGGCACAGTTGGTGTCGAAGGAGACGCAGGCGTCGGAGATCAGCCGGATCGACTCGATGACCGCGTGCGCCATGACCGGCTTGTAGACGTTGAGCTGGAAGTTGCCCTGGCTGCCGGCGAAGCCGACCGTCGCGTCGTTGCCGAAGACCCGGGTGGCGACCATCGTCATCGCCTCGGCCTGGGTGGGGTTGACCTTGCCCGGCATGATCGACGAGCCCGGCTCGTTCTCCGGGATCGCGAGCTCGCCGATGCCGTTGCGGGGGCCGGAGGCGTACCAGCGCACGTCGTTGGCGATCTTCATCAGGGCGCCGGCGAGGGTGCGAAGGGAGCCGCTCACCTCGACGAGCGCGTCGTGGGCCGAGAGGCTGGCGAAGAGGTTGGGCGCCTGGACGAAGTCGTGGCCGGCCTCGGCGCTGATCTTCGCGGCGCACAGCTTGCCGAACTCGGGGTGGGCGTTCAGGCCCGTGCCGACGGCGGTGCCGCCGATGGCCAGCTCGCGGGCGCGCTCGTCGGCGTGCTTGACCGCGTCGAGGGCGAAGTCGATCTGGGCGACCCAGCCGTCGATGACCTGGCCGAGGGTGACCGGGGTGGCGTCCTGCAGGTGGGTGCGGCCGACCATGACGATGTCGGCGTACTCCTTCGCCTTGGCCGCGAGGGTCTCGCGCAGCTGCGTGACGGAGGGGTAGAGGCGCTCGGCGAGGTCGAGGACGATCGCGATGTGCATCGCGGTGGGGAAGGTGTCGTTGCTCGACTGGCCGCGGTTGACGTGGTCGTTGGGGTGGACCGGGGTCTTGGAGCCCATCTCGCCGCCGGCGATCTCGATGCCGCGGTTGGAGATGACCTCGTTGGAGTTCATGTTGGACTGCGTGCCCGAGCCGGTCTGGAAGACGACGAGCGGGAAGTGCTCGTCGAGGTCGCCGGCGATGACCTCGTCGGCGGCCCGGGTCACGAGGTCGGCGACGTCCTGCGGCAGCTCGCCGAGCTCCGCGTTGGCCAGGGCGGCGGACTTCTTGAGGATGCCGAGGGCGCGGATCATCGAGCGGCCCCAGACGAAGGTGTCGCGACCGATGTCGAAGTTGCCGAGCGAGCGCTGGGTCTGCGCCCCCCAGTACTTGTCCGCGGCCACCTCGATGGTGCCCATGCTGTCCTTCTCCGCACGCGTCTGAGTCATGAGGGCAACGCTACTCGGCAGCGATCGACGGCCCGCGCAATACCCCGGAAACATCCGCGCAGCAGTCGGGAAACCCTTGCGGCGCACCATCTCTCGCATGCAGCGCCACACCCGCACCGTCCGCCGCCTGACCGCCCCCGAGCTCACCCGCCCCGCGCAGGGTCCGCGCATCGTCGCCTACCGGTGCGGTGTGCACGAGACCTTCCGGATCCTGTGGCCGGAGGTCGACGCGCCTCTGGTCCACCCGTGCCCGGAGTGCGCTGGCTCCTCCCTTCGCCTCATCGGTATCCGCCCCGACGCGGCCTGACGAAGGGGAGTCAGGTCACCGAGCGCAGTATGCGGGTGCCGGTGCCGCGCGCCTCGAGGCCGGCGAGCGCGGAGTCGAGGTCGGGCGCGACGACGACGTCGTCGAGGCTCGCCTGCGACATGAAGCCGGCCTGCGAGATGCCGCGAAGGGAGTCGAGCAGCGGGGTCCAGAAGCCGTCGGCGTCGAGGAAGCCGACCGGCTTGTCGAGCAGGCCGATCTGCCGCCAGGTCCACACCTCGAAGACCTCCTCGAGCGTGCCCATGCCGCCCGGCAGCGCGAGGAAGGCGCTCGTCAGGTCTGCCATGAGCGCCTTGCGCTCGTGCATCGTCTCGACGACGTGGACTTCGGTGAGGTCGTCGCGGCCCCACTCCCGCTCGATCATGAAGGTGGGGATGACGCCGACGACCTCGCCCCCTTCGTCCAGCGCACCCTGGGCGAGGGCGCCCATCAGGCCGCCACCGCCCGCGCCGTAGACGACCCCGATCCCGCGCCGGGCGAGGTCGCGTCCGACGGAGTGGGCCAGCTCGACCCACCTCAGGTCGTGGCCGGGGGTCGATCCGCAAAAGACCGTCAGTCGCTCGATCACGGCCTCGACCCTATGCGCGCACCCACCGGCGCCGGGCATCTCCCCTCACCGGGCGACGAGCCGGCGCAGCGCGAGGGACGCGATCGGGGCGTACGAGAGCGCCAGCAGTCGCGGCGCCGCGATCTCGACCCACGCACTGCTGCCCTCCGGGTGCGCGTCGACCCCGTGCCGCATGCGGATCGCGACCGGCCCGATCCTCGGACACCACCCCCAGCGCCTCGCCTGGTCGTCCACCGCTTCCACGACGAAGGGGACGTCCAGACCCAGCGGTCCGCGCACCGTTCCCCGTCCACCGGCTCGGATCCGGCTGGGCGGGTGCTCCACCGCCCTAATCTGCGGCGCCCACCCGGACCAGAGGCCGGGCGTGGTGTACCGCAGCCACACCTCGTCGACGTCCGCCGGCCCGGCGGCGACCACGCGAAGGGGGGTGCGCGCCGGCGTCATCGCCGCGCGGCCGTGCGAGAGGTCATGCGTCGACGATACGGGCCACGCCGGTGCCGGCGGACCACGTCGACGTGGTTGTCTGTGCGACATGCAACGGCGCTGGTACCTGCTCGTCACGCTGACCCTGGCCAACATCGTCAACTTCTACGACCGAACGATCCCGGCGGTCATCGTCGAGCCGCTCAAGGACGAGTTCGGGTTGAGCGACACCCTCATCGGAGTGCTCGGCGGGTCCTTCACCGTCGTCTACGCGATCGCCGGGGTGCTCCTCGGGCGCCTCGCCGACCGGGTCCCGCGCCGCTACGTCATGGCCGGCGGGCTGGTCGTGTGGAGCCTGTTCACGGGCGCGAGCGGCTTCGTCCAGGGCTTCCTGTTCCTCTTCCTCTTCCGCCTCGGCGTCGGGATCGGTGAGGCGAGCTACGGGCCGGCGTCCAACGCGCTGCTCATCGACGCCTACGAGCCCAAGCGGCGCAGCCGCGCCATCAGCATCGTCTCGCTCGGCATCCCCATCGGGCTGCTCCTCGCCTTCCTCACCGTCGGCGTCATCGTCGAGTCGACCGGGACCTGGCGGGCTCCCTTCGTCATCGCGGCGGTGCCCGGACTCCTGCTCGCCGTCGCCATGCTCTTCGTCAAGGAACCTCCCCGCGGGGCCTCCGACACCGTCGAGCTGCACACCGCCGACGAGCAGACCCATCCGTATCGCGCGGTGCTGCGGATCCGCACCATCACCTGGCTCATGGTCGCCGGCATCGGACTGCAGATCCCGACCTACGGCGTCGCGACCTTCATCGTCCCGCTGCTGCAGCGCTACTTCGGACTGTCGATCGGCACCGCGTCGATCGGGGCCGGCGTGATCCTCGGGCTCGCCGGCATCGTCGGCCTGCTCCTCGGCGGGCGCCTCGCCGACCGGGCCTCCGACCGGCACCCGTCAGGACGGCTCGTCGTCGCGGCAGCCGGTTTCGCCGCCGCGATCCCCCTGACCCTCGCCGCGCTGCTGCTCGGCCCAGGCCGTGCCGTCGCCTTCGTCGCGCTCTTCGCCATCGGCTGGACGGGCACCCAGTTCCTCTCCGCCGCAGCGTCGCCCGCGATCGCCGACGTCACCCCGCCCACCATGCGGGCGACCGCGATCGCGGTGTACTTCGCGTCCTTCAACCTCGTCGGCGCGACGATCGGACCGATCCTCGTCGGGGCCCTGTCGGACGCTCTCGCCACCCCGGTCGGCGGGCTGAGCGCCGACGCCGTCGGACTGCACCGGGCCTTGCTCGTCATCGTCCCGATCGGGCTGGTCATCGCCGTCCTCGGCTCGTGGCGGGCCAGTCGCGCCCTCCCCGCCGACCGGGAGGCGATGACGCCCTTCGAGACGGCTCGTCCCTCGCCTCCTCAGGGACCGGGCCGGGTCACCCCCGCAGCGTGACCACGGCCAGCAGGCGGGTGAGCCGCTGCGCCATCTGCTCCGCGGTGTGGTCGTCGTGCTCCTGCCACCACGCGACCGCGGCCTCGACGATCGACTCCCAGATGTGGTCGAGCAGGTCGTGGTCAAGCGGGTCGGCGAGCCCGGCCGCCTCGAGGACGTCGCGGGTGCCGACGGTCCCCATCGAGTGCAGCTGCGCGCGGTAGCCCTGTGCCAGCTCGGCAGCCGCCGATCCCTCGGGCAGGGTCTCGTCCTTGACGAGCGCCCACGCATAGCGGTGCTCGGCCATCGCCGAGAAGATCGCGGTGAAGGTGTCGAGGGCGCGCTCACCGGGATCGGTCGCCGTCTGGGCCCGGGCGATCGTGGCGACGAGGCGCGGTCCGACCTCCTCGAGGCAGGCCTGCGCGAGGTCGGCCTTGGACCCGAAGACGTTGTGCACCATGGCCTTCGAGACACCGGCGCGCGCGGCGACGTCGGCCATGGAGGCGCGGTCATAGCCCAGGCTTCCCAGCTCCTCGACCGCCTCGTGCACGAGCTGCTGCCTGCGCTCGGCACGGGCGACGCCCTTCGTCCCGATCTCGGCCATCGCGGTCACCTCCCGTCGTCGACACATCTTGTCAGGCACCTCAACTGACTCTATGGTCAGTTGCGTTCGTCCCCGGCAAAGGAGCCCCATGGCACGCCCCGACCTGACCGTCCTCGCGATCCCCGCCTTCGTGGGCGCCATGGGTGCGGAGTACTGGTGGATGCACCACAAGCGCCCGGCCGCACCCGACGAGGACCGGCCCGGGGACTACGAGCTCAACGACACCATCGCCAGCCTGAGCATGGGCATCGGGAGCCTCGTCGCTCCCTTCGTCACCGGACCGATCATGCGCCGGGTCGTCCCCGGCAGCACGAAGGCAGGCAACGCCCTCCTCGCCGTCGGCGCTGCCGCGGCCATCGCGACGACCGTCGGGGACGTGCTGCGCCAGCGCCGGGCCCACGGCGGGACGCTGCCCGAGGCCGGGACGCTGCCCTCCGACGCACCTGCGCCGACGACCGTCCGCTCCCGCGTCGACGCCCTCGGCCTGCTCACCTCACGCTCGGCCGTCGCCGCCGTCGGGTCCACCGCCGTCGCCGCCGCCTCCGTGTGGACGATGCAGACCTCGGCCACGCGGCTGGCACGGTTCGCCCCCTTCGGCATGCGCAGCGGGGTGGCGAGCCGGCTGCTCGCGATCCTCGGGTGGGACGTCATCTACTACTGGAACCACCGCCTGGCCCACGAGTCACGGTGGCTGTGGGCGGTGCACGTCGTCCACCACAGCAGCGAGCGCTACAACCTCTCGACGGCGCTGCGGCAGCCGGTCGCCGACGGCTTCACCATGGCCGTTCCCTACGGCCTGCTCGCGCTGCTCGGCATCCCGCCGCGCTACATCGAGGACGCGCGGGCGATCAACCTCATCTACCAGTTCTGGATCCACACCGAGGCCGTGCGCTCCATCGGCTGGCTGGAGAAGGTGCTCAACACCCCCAGCCACCACCGCGCCCACCACGGCAGCCAGCGGCAGTACCTCGACATCAACCACGGCTCGATCCTCATCCTCTGGGACAAGCTCTTCGGCACCTTCGAGCCGGAGGACGAGCGGGTGCGCTACGGCCTGACCCGCAACATCGACACCTTCAACCCCGCCGTCATCGCCACCCACGAGTGGCGCGACATCGCCAAGGACATCGCGACGGCGCCGACCTGTTCGGACCGCTTCGGCTTCCTCCTGCGCGGTCCCGGGTGGGCCTACGAGCGAAGGGAGCAGCTCGCCCCGCCGTCGGGCGCCCCGGTCGCCGCCGAGCACGTCTCGGAGCCGGTCTCGGGCTGAGCGTCAGTCGATCGACTGGCCGAGCACCCCGAGCAGCCGGTCGAGCAGCGCCTCGTCCCCCTCCATCTCGACCGGGTGGGCCGGCCCGCGGTGCCACAGCCACAGGTCGAGCGCCGCGGCGTCGGCGGTGATCGTCGCGTCGGCCTCGGCGTGACCGTGGACGGAGCGGTCGAGCACCTGCAGCTCGGTCTGGTCGACCTCGTCGCCGGTGCGCGGGTTGCGGCCCGTGACCCGGCCGAGCCCGACGAGCACGCGGTGGCCGGTGTCGGCCGCGTGCACGAGGACCCGTGACCCGTCGCGCTCCCAGCGGGCCCAGCCGGGCAGGTTGCCGTACATCCACTCGAGGCACTCGAGCACCCCGTCGCTCGCCAGCTGCGGGTCGAGCGGCGTCACCTCGCCGACCGTCAGCTCGGCGTCGACGCGGTGGATCAGCGCCTCGTGGGCCTGGCGTCGGACGGTGAAACCGACCGTGTGCAGCGCCGGGTCGCCGACCCACGACCACGCGGCGTCGGCCGGGTCGGCATTGCGCAGGCCGAGCATGAGCTGCTCGTGGGCGTGGTCGAGGTGGGCGAGCAGCCCGGCCCGGTCGGCGGGCCGCTCCGGCTCCTCGTATGCCTCCGGCACCTCGGGACGGTGCGCGATGACCCAGGCCCAGAAGTCCTGCACCTCTCCCCCGAGGTGCCACAGCAGGTCGTCGGCGGTCCAGTCGGGGCAGGTCGGCACCCGCAGGCCCGGGTCGGCGTCGGCGAGGCACTCGCGGAAGCGGCGGGTCTCCCGCTCGATGGCGGCGAGGTAGGTGTCCACGGGGAGCCCGGCGGCCCGGGGGTCAGGTGTCATGGGTGGAGACTTCCCCCCTTCGCCCGCCTCGGCAAGCGAGTTGTCGGCGCGCCGGTGCACGATGTCCTCGTGACGACCACCGTCTTCTTCCACGCCCACCCCGACGACGAGGCCACCGGCACCGCCGGATCGATTATCCTCACCTCCCGCGCCGGCGGGCGCGTGGTCGTCGTCTACGCCACCGGCGGCGAGCACGGCACCCGACCCGACGAGCTCGGCGAAGGGGGTGATCTCGCCGCCCACCGCCGGGCCGAGGCCGAAGCATCGGCCGTCGTCACCGGCACGCACCGTGTCGAGTGGCTCGGCTACGTCGACTCCGGCATGACCGGCTGGGAGCACAACGCCTGGGACGGGTCCTTCCACGGCGCCGACCTCGACGAGGCCGCCGGCCGCCTGGCCGCGATCCTCGACGAGGAGGACGCGGACATCCTCGTCGGCTACGACTGGCACGGCGGCTACGGCCACCCCGACCACGTCAAGGTGAACCACGTCGCCCATCGCGCGGCCGAGCTGGCGACCCGGCGCCCCCGCGTGCTGGAGAACACGATGAACCGCGACCGCATGCGCGAGCAGGTCGAGCAGGCGAAGGCCGCGGGCATCGACCCCGGCTTCTCCCCCGACGACCCGATGGACGACGGCAACCCGATGGGCCTGCCGCAGAGCGAGATCCACCACGCCGTCGACGTCACCGAGGCCATCGACGTCAAGCGCGCAGCCCTCGCCTGCCACTCCTCGCAGGGTGACGTGCAGCAGATGCTGCAGATGCCGCCCGAGGTCTTCGCCGCGGCCTTCGGCGTCGAGCACTACGCGGAGCCCGGGCGCCCCGAGGGGATGAGCAGCGCGCTCCCCTTCGTCTGAGCGGGCACCATGGGGGGCGGCGCCACCTCGACCCCGACCTCGGAGACCTCGATGACGAGCACGACACCCCCTTCGGACCGGCAGGACGCGGCGGTCGCAGACCTGGCGAAGCGTCTGGGCATCGACCCTGCCGACGTCGAGCCGGTGTCACATGACGCGGTGACCTGGCGCGACAGCAGCCTCGGCTGCCCCGAGCCGGGGCGGGTCTACGGCCAGACCCTCGTCGAGGGACACCGGATCGTGCTCCGAGCGCAGGGTCGCGAGTACACCTACCACTCGGGTGGGAGCACGGCGCCCTTCCTCTGCGAGGACCCGCAGGAGCCCGCCGCCACCTCCTAGCCCCGGGCGAAGGGGGATCCGCCGCCGGTTCCCGAGGGGCGAACGGAGGGTAGGCGAGCCTCACCTGCATGGCCTAGCGTGCCGTCATGGGCAAGAAGGTCAAGATCGGGAAGATCAAGGTCAAGGAGAAGTGCTGCGTCAGCAAGAAGCGCTGCAGCTCCTGCCCGATCCGCCTGCTCAAGGAGGGGCGCCTGCCCGACGGCTACGCGGTCCACAAGCGCCGGCTCGTCACCGCCAAGGCCAAGGACAAGCTGCGCAAGGCAGCCTGACCCGCACGCGAGCGACCACGAAGGCTCGGCTGTCCTTGCTGGCGGCGGCCGCGGCGGGCCGCCTATTTTTCGGGCATGACCGCCTCGCCCTTCGCCGCTCAGCTCACCACCCAGATCGGTGAGGAGTTCGCCGCCCACCAGCAGTACCTCGCCGTCGCGGCCCACTACGAGTCGCTGACCCTGCCCCAGCTCGCGGGCTTCTTCTACCGGCAGGCGGCCGAGGAGAGCGGCCACGCGAAGATGATGATCCAGTACCTGCTCGACACCGACCAGCCGGTGCACCTGCCGGCGATCGAGGCGCCGGTCAGCACCTTCGAGGGGATCGTCGCGCCGGTCGAGCTGGCCGTCGAGCAGGAGAAGCGGGTCACCGAGCAGATCCACGCCCTGACGCGGACGGCCCGCGAGGACAACGACTTCGCCGCCGAGCAGTTCATGCAGTGGTTCATCAAGGAGCAGGTCGAGGAGGTCGCCACGATGCAGGACCTGCTCGCCGTGGTCCGCCGCAGCGAGGACGACCTCAACGCCATCGAGGCCTACGTCGAGCGCGACCTCGCCGCGACCGGCCCCGACGCGGCCGCTCCCAAGCAGGCCGGCGCCTGATCCCCCTTCGCCCCGGTCAGGACTGACGCGGGCGCACCCGCACCCGCCCGTCGACCACCTCGAAGGCCACGTCGGCCAGCGACGACACGACGAGGTCGGCGTCGCCGAGCTCGTCGGGGGTGCTCGTCGTCGTCACCGCGAGCACAGAGCAGCCCGCGGCGCGGGCCGCCGCGACCCCGCTCGGGGCGTCCTCGCAGACCAGGCAGTCCGCCGGGTCGACGCCGAGCCGCTCGGCGGCAAGGAGGAAGGGATCGGGGTGCGGCTTGCCGCGCTCGACGTCGTCGAAGGTCACGACCTGCGCGATGCCGATGCCCGCCGCCGCCAGCCGGACCCGGGCCAGCTCACGAGTCGCCGAGGTGACGACCGCGGCGGGTCCGTCGCCGATCGCCGCGATGGCGTCGAGCACGCCGGGCAGGGCGACGACGCCCTCGACGTCGTCGACCTCGAGCTGCTCGATCCGCGCGAAGGCCGTCTGCGGGTCCAGGTGCGGCGCGACCGACGCGATGATCGCCGGCGCCGGCATCCCGTGGTGACCGACGAGCGTCCGCGGTTCGATGTCGTGCTCCACCGCCCACCGCACCCACGACCGCTCCACCGAGCCCGTCGAGTCGACGAGGGTGCCGTCGTTGTCGAAGAGGACGGCGGCGAAGGTGCGGTCGGCGAGGCTCATGCCCCGACCCTAGGCGCCACCGGTGGTCTGGGTCCCAGGTCCGCGTGGGCGGTGCGAGCGCCAGCGAGCCTCGAGACCCCGCTTCCGCCTCCGGACGAAGGGGGACGGCTGCGCCCGCCGAAGTCCTTCGTTCTCCTCTTCGCCGGCGGTTGTCGTTGCTGACTTCGGCTTGATGTGCGCAGCCATCCCCCTTCGCCCTGCGGCTCGCCTGGACGCCACGCCAACCCTCCCCGCCGTCCGCTCCGCAGGCATCCCCCTTCGGCCTGCGGCGATCGACTCGGGGCCACGTATCCTCGGACCCCGTGAGTGAGACCCAGGCCAGCAACACGAGCGGCGTCGACCCCGATGACCTGGCGACCACCCTTCGCGTCCTCGGGATGCTCCACGAGCTGCCGCCGGGCCACGAGGACATCGCGACGGTCAAGCGGGCCGCGGGCACGATGTACAACCGGGTGAAGAAGGCGCGTCGCCGCGAGGCCCGGCAGGCCGAGCGCGGGCCCAAGATGGCGCACGACCAGGCGATCCTCGACCAGACCGCGACCGGGTCGCCGATGCGCATCGACGACGAGACGAAGGGGATCCCGCTCGCCGCGTCGAGCGAGAGCCGATTCGTCGGCGAGCTGCAGATCCCCCGCGGCTGCTACATCTGCCACGCCGACTACACGCTCGTCGATGCCTTCTACCACTGGCTGTGCCCGGACTGCGCGGCGATGAGCCACGAGCGCCGCGACCAGGGCACCGACCTGCGCGGGCGCCGGGCGCTGCTCACCGGCGGCCGGGCGAAGATCGGCATGTACATCGCCCTGCGGCTGCTGCGTGACGGCGCCGACCTGACGATCACCACCCGCTTCCCCCGGGACGCGGCGCGGCGCTTCGCCGAGCTCGCCGACTCGCCGGAGTGGATCGACCGGCTGACGATCGTCGGCATCGACCTGCGCGACCCGACCCAGGTGGTTGCCCTGACCGACGAGGTCGCGGCCGCCGGGCCGCTCGACATCCTCATCAACAACGCCTGCCAGACGGTGCGGCGCTCCCCCGGCGCCTACAGCCAGCTCGTCGACGGCGAGTCGCAGCCGCTCGAGATCGACGGGCCGACGCCGACGATGATCTCCTTCGACCGGGTGAGCGAGGCCCACCCCGCGGCGCTCGTCGGCTCCCTCGGCGAGCACCCGGTGCCCCACGCCGACGCGGCCGCCGTGCGCACCGCTGCCGACATGACCCGGCTGGCCCTCACCGCCGGCAGCGCGAGCCTGGAGGCCCACCTCGCCGGCACGGCCGTCGACGCCGGCGGGCTGCTGCCCGACGTCGTGACGACGAACTCGTGGAAGCAGACCGTCGACGAGGTCGACCCGCTCGAGCTCCTCGAGGTGCAGATGTGCAACTCGGTCGCGCCCTTCCTGCTCGTCTCCCGGCTGCGGCCGGCCATGCGCGCGGCCGTCGAGCGCCGCCGCGAGGTGGTGGGCGACGCCGCCCGCGGCCACGTCGTCAACGTCTCGGCGATGGAGGGGCAGTTCTCGCGCCGCTACAAGGGCGCCGGCCACCCGCACACCAACATGGCCAAGGCCGCGCTCAACATGCTCACCCGCACCTCGGCCGGGGAGATGTTCGAGACCGACCGGATCCTCATGACGGCCGTCGACACCGGCTGGATCACCGACGAGCGCCCGCACCACGAAAAGCTCGACATCGCCGCCCAGGGCTGGCACGCCCCGCTCGACCTCGTCGACGGCGCCGCCCGCGTCTACGACCCGATCGTCCGCGGCGAGCGCGGCGAGGACCTCTACGGCGTCTTCCTGAAGAACTTCGAGCCCTACGCCTGGTAGGCGGGCTGGCGTCCCTTCGAGACGGTCGCTGAGCGACCGCCCACGCGGAACGTGGGACCCACTCAGGGACCGGGGTGGGCAGAGAGCGCGGCCATTCGAAGAAGAAGCGCCCGGTCGAGCGAGCGTTTCTTCTTCGAATGAGGCGGCAGGGCAGCAGAGCGGACGGCGGGGAGGGTTGGCGTGGCGTCAAGCCGAAGAGAACGACAACGCGACCACACGACGACGAAGGACTTCGGCAGCGCGCCAACCCTCCTCGCCGGGAGCGCCACCCTTCGCCCGGAGGCGGGTCTCGAGGCTCGTCGCAGAGCTCCGCCCACGCGGAGCGTGGGACCCAGCACCTCGACCAACGTGTAGTGACTAGGAAGCGCTACGGTGATCCAGAGCACGTCTTCTCGCGAAGGGAGTGGCAGCGATGGCACCGAAGGACTCGACCTTCCTCGGCTGGCCCGTCCTGCGGCAGCTGGCCTCGGGCGACTTCTTGGGGCGCGGCAACGCCGTCACCTCGCGACGCACCCGTGAGACCGAGCCGCGCACGTCGAGCGCCGACCGTGTCGTGCAGAGTGTCTGCCCGTACTGCGCCGTCGGCTGCGGCCAGCGGGTGTTCGTCAAGGACGAGCAGGTCGTCCAGATCGAGGGCGACCCGGACTCGCCGGTGAGCCGAGGGCGCTTGTGCCCCAAGGGTGCTGCGAGCGAGCAGCTGGTCAACTCGCCGACCCGCCAGACGCACGTGCTCTACCGCGCGCCGGGCGCCACGGACTTCCAGCGGATCGAGCTCGACGAGGCCATCGACATGGTCGCCGACCGCTTCCTCGCCTCGCGCGCCGCGAAGTGGCAGGACCACGACGAGCACGGCCGCCCCCTTCGTCGCACGATGGGCATCGCCTCGCTCGGGGGAGCCACCCTCGACAACGAGGAGAACTACCTCATCAAGAAGCTCTTCACGGCGGCCGGCGCGATCCAGATCGAGAACCAGGCGCGTATTTGACACTCCGCCACGGTTCCCAGTCTGGGAGCCTCCTTCGGGCGCGGCGGCGCCACCCAGTCCCTCCAGGACATGGCCAACGCGGACTGCATCATCATCCAGGGCTCCAACATGGCCGAGTGCCACCCGGTGGGCTTCCAGTGGGTCTCCGAGGCCAAGGCCCGCGGTGCGCGGGTCATCCACATCGACCCGCGATTCACCCGCACCTCCGCGATCGCTGACACCCACGTCGCGATCCGGGCGGGCACCGACGTCGTGCTCCTGGGCGCGCTCATCAAGCACGTCATCGACAACGACCTCTTCTTCCGTGACTACGTCGTGGCCTACACCAATGCCGCGACCCTCGTCGGCGAGGACTTCGTCGACACCGAGGACCTCGACGGCGTCTTCTCCGGCTACGACGAGCAGTCCGGCACCTATGACATGAGCTCGTGGGCCTATGCCGAGCGCGAGGACGACGAAGGGGGCGCCTCGGGTGACGACGAGGTCGGCGGCCCGAGCGGTGGTCACGAGCACGGAGCGCACAAGAGCGCCCGCGCCGCGGGCGACCAGCACGGCGCGGCCGGCCCGGCCCTCGAGCACGCCCGGGTGATTCGTGACGAATCCCTGCAGCACCCGCGCTCGGTCTTCCAGGTGCTCAAGCGGCACTACGCGCGCTACACGCCCGAGATGGTCGAGGAGGTGTGCGGCATCCCGCAGTGGCAGTTCCGCGAGATCGCCGACGCGCTGACGAGCAACTCCGGCCGCGAGCGCACGACCTGCTTCGCGTATGCCCTGGGGTGGACCCAGCACAGCCTCGGCGCGCAGTTCATCCGCACCGCCGCGATCCTCCAGCTGCTCATGGGCAATGTCGGCCGACCGGGCAGCGGCATCATGGCGCTGCGCGGGCACGCGAGCATCCAGGGCTCGACCGACATCCCGACCCTCTTCAACCTCCTGCCCGGCTACCTGCCGATGCCGGTGGTCGGCAAGCACGACACCCTCGAGCAGTACCTCGAGACGATCTCCTCGCCGCTGCAGAAGGGCTTCTGGACCGAGGCGCCGGCCTACACCGCGAGCCTGATGAAGGCGTGGTTCGGCGACGCGGCGACCCCGGACAACGACTTCTGCTTCGACTACCTGCCGCGTCTGACGGGTGCCCACGGCACCTACCAGACGGTGATGTCGATGCTCGAGGACGAGGTCGAGGGCTACTTCGTGCTCGGGCAGAACCCTGCGGTCGGCTCGGCCCACGGCAAGATGCAGCGGCTGGCGATGACGCACCTCAAGTGGGTCGTCGTCCGCGACTTCCAGCTCATCGAGTCGGCGACCTTCTGGAAGGACTCCCCCGAGATCGCCAGCGGCGAGCTCAAGACCGAGGACATCGACACCGAGGTCTTCTTCTTCCCCGCGGCCAACCACGTGGAGAAGTCGGGCACCTTCACCCAGACCCAGCGGATGCTCCAGTGGCACCACCAGGCCGTGCAGCCGCCCAACGACGCGCAGAGCGAGCTCGAGTTCTTCCACGAGCTCGGCGTGCGCATCCGCGAGCGGCTCGCCGACTCGACCGACGAGCGCGACCGGCCGCTGCTCGACCTGACGTGGGACTACCCGAAGGACGCGCACGGCGAGACCGACGCCGAGGCGGTGCTGCGGGAGATCAACGGCTACCACGTGAGCGGTGAGAAGGCCGGGCAGCTGCTCGACAAGTTCGCCGACATGAAGGCCGACGGCTCGACCTCGGGCGGCTGCTGGATCTACACCGGCGTCTACGCCGGCGGGGTCAACAAGTCGGCCAACCGCGTGCCCGGCCAGGAGCAGGACGAGACCGCCGCCGAGTGGGGCTGGGCCTGGCCGATGAACCGGCGCATCCTCTACAACCGCGCCTCCGCCGACCCGCAGGGGCGGCCGTGGAGCCAGCGCAAGAAATACGTCTGGTGGGACGCGGAGGCGAAGAAGTGGACGGGCAAGGACGTCCCAGACTTCCCGGTGGACCGCGACCCGTCCTTCCGGCCCGACCCCGACGTCGGCGGACCCGCAGCCATCGCCGGCGACGACCCCTTCATCATGCAGGCGGACGGCAAGGGCTGGCTCTTCGCGCCCAAGGGCATGGTGGACGGTCCGCTCCCTTCGCACTACGAGGCGCAGGAGTCGCCCGTCGCCAACCCGGTCTACGGGCAGCAGCGCAACCCGGCCCGGCTGGTCTACCCGCGCAAGGACAACCTGTGGAGCCCGTCCGGGGACGAGCCGGGGTCGGACGTCTACCCCTTCGTCTTCACGACCTATCGGCTCACCGAGCACCACACGGCCGGCGGCATGAGCCGGTGGCTGCCCTACCTGTCGGAGCTGCAGCCCGAGATGTTCTGCGAGGTCTCGCCCGAGCTCGCCGAGCAGCAGGGCCTCGTCAACGGCGGGTGGGCGACGCTCATCTCGGCGCGCAGCGCCATCGAGGCACGCGTGCTCGTCACCGAGCGGATGACGCCGCTGACGATCAAGGGCCGCACGATCCACCAGATCGGTCTGCCCTACCACTGGGGCGTCGGCCGCGACGCCGTCGTCGAGGGCGACGGGGCCAACGACCTGCTCGGCCTGGCGCTCGACCCCAACGTCCAGATCCAGGAGTCGAAGGTCGGCTCCTGCGACATCCGCCCCGGTCGCCGGCCTCGGGGCGAGGAGCTGCTGCGCCTCGTCGCGGAGTACCAGTCGCGCTCGGGCACGACCGTCGAGACCGGCAACCAGCACCGCGACGAGCCCCACGACGAAGGGAGGCCGTGATGGGTTATCTCTCCCGGCAGCTGTCGGGCGTCACCGAGCCCGCCCGCGACGCGGGGTGGCAGGAGGCGCCCGAACGCAAGGGCTTCTTCACCGACACCTCCATCTGCATCGGCTGCAAGGCCTGCGAGGTCGCGTGCAAGGAGTGGAACGGCATCCCCCTCGACGGCCTCGCCATCACGGGCAACAGCTACGACAACACCGGTGACCTGGGCGCGAGCACGTGGCGGCACGTCGCCTTCGTCGAGCAGAGCCGCGAGCGCATCGAGGCCGCCCGTGAGTCCGGTCGGCGGCTCGTCGACCTGGGCATGCCGGCCGTCGGTGAGCCACCCACGCAGCCCCCGACGGGCGGCGCACCCGCCGGCTACGGCACCCTCCCCGCGCCGATCGAGGGACACGGACCGGCGCTGACCGACATGCTCGCCGAGAAGGCCGACGTCGAGGCCGGCGGCACCGGGCACCTCGGTGTGACCGTCGACGGCGTGCCGATCGTCGGGTCCGTGCCGGAGTTTCGCTGGCTGATGTCCTCCGACGTGTGCAAGCACTGCACCCACGCCGGCTGCCTCGACGTGTGCCCGACGGGTGCGCTCTTCCGCAGCGAGCACGGCACGGTCGTCGTCCAGGCCGATGTCTGCAACGGCTGCGGCTACTGCGTCGGCGCGTGCCCCTTCGGCGTCATCGAGCGGCGCAACGACGCGAGCGTCTCGGTGCGCGCCGACGACCACGTGCCCAATGTCGGTGTCGCGCAGAAGTGCACGCTCTGCTACGACCGCCTCTCCCACGACCAGACGCCCGCGTGCGCGCAGACCTGCCCGACGACGTCGATCAAGTTCGGCACCCACGACGACATGGTCGCCACGGCCCGGGACCGCGTCGCCCAGCTGCACGAGCAGGGCTTCACCGAGGCGCGCCTCTACGGGGCCAACGAGCACGACGGCGTCGGCGGCACCGGCTCGGTCTTCCTCCTGCTCGACGAGCCCGAGGTCTACGGCCTGCCGCCGGACCCCGAGGCCCCGACGAAGCGACTGCCCGAGATGTTCCGCGCCGCCGGCCTCGCCGGGGTCGGCCTGCTCGGCGCCGTCGCCGTCTCCTTCCTCGGGAGCCGGACGTGACGACCTCTCCCTTCGACAGCTACCGACCGCCCGAGGAGGGTGGCCGCCGACGCCGCCGTGACCGCGCGAAGGGGGCTGCCGGCACCGCTCGCAGCTGGCTCACCCGCGAGGGCGGGGGCCGACGCGAGGCGCCCGCGGTTCCGGACGCGGAGTTCAGCAGCTACTACGGCCAGGCGATCGTCAAGCCGGTGCCGTGGGACCACAAGATCTCGGCCTACCTCTTCGTCGGCGGCATCGCCGGTGTCTCGGGCATCGTCCAGGCGGGTGCAGCGGCGACGGGCAACTCTGTGCTGCAACGCAACTCGCGCCTGACGGCGATGGCGGCCGTGGGCCTCAGCGGCATCGCGCTCGTCGCCGACCTCGGCCGGCCGGAGCGCTTCCTCAACATGATGCGCACGGTCAAGCTCACCTCGCCGATGTCGGTCGGCACGTGGATCCTGTCCGCCTACGCGGGCTTCGCCGGGGTGACCACGGGCGCCGAGGTGCTGCGCCTGCTGCCCGCCCGCGGTCCGGTCGCCGCACTCACCCGCGTCACCGACGCCCTCGGCACCCCCTCGACGATCGGTCAGGCGGCCTTCGGTGCGCCGCTCGCGGCCTACACGGCCGTGCTGCTCGCCGACACCGCGCACCCGGTGTGGCACGAGAGCCGGAGGGAGCTCCCCTTCGTCTTCGTCGGGTCGGCCGCGCTGGCCGCAGGCGGCGTGCAGATGGTGCTCACCCCCACCACCCTCGCCGGACCGGTGCGACGCCTGGCGCTGCTCGGTGTCGGCACCGAGCTGCTCGCGATGCACCGTCTCGAGGAGCACCTCACCGACCTCGGCATCGACGAGCCGGTGCGCACGGGCACTGCGGGCGGTCGCCTACGCCTGGCCCGCGCCCTCGCCATCGGTGGCGGGCTCGGCACCCTGCTCGCCGGACGCAGCCGCATCGTCGCGGTCGCCTCGGGCACCGCCCTGGCCGCCGCCTCGGCACTGACCCGCATGGGCATCGTCGAGGCGGGCATCGAGTCCGCCAAGGACCCGCGCCACACCGTCCGTGTCCAGCGCGACCGGCTCGAGCGCCGGCGCGAGGACGGCGTCGTCGACGACAGCATCGTCACCGTCAGGTAGCACCCCGTCACCATCCGGTGGCACCCGACCAGTGGGAGGTTCCATGAGCACGGCACCCGAGCAGGCCCCGACGTCCGCCGGCGGCAACCGCTGGCTCATCCTCGCGGGCGGTGTCCTCGTCCAGCTGGCGATCGGCGCCGTCTACGCGTGGAGCACCTTCAGCAAGGCGATCCAGGCCGACCCGTCGGCGCTCGAGCTGACCAAGGTGCAGGCGACGATCCCCTTCGAGGTCGCCATCGGCATGATCTTCGTCGGGACCTTCCTCGGTGGACGGATCCAGGACAAGCAGGGGCCACGCCTCGTCGCGCTCGTCGGCGTGACGATCTACTCGATCGGCATCATCCTCGCGAGCTTCGCCCGTGATGCCTCCGACCTGTGGCTTCTCATCCTCGGCTACGGCGTGCTCGGCGGCTTCGGCCTCGGTCTGGCCTACATCGTGCCGATCGCCATGCTGCAGAAGTGGTTCCCTGACAAGCGCGGTCTGATCACCGGCATCGCGGTGGGCGGCTTCGGCTTCGGTGCGGTCATCACCTCGCCGCTCGCGCAGCGGATGATCGACTCGAGCGAGGACTTCCAGCAGTACCCGACGAAGGTCTTCCTCTACCTCGGTATCGCCTACCTCGTCATGGGCCTCATCGGCGCCTCGGTCTTCAAGAACCCCCCGGCCGGCTACACCGTCGGCGGTGCCCCGGCCGCGGCGAAGGGGGATGCCCCCGCCAAGAACGTCGCGGGCAAGGACTTCACCCAGCAGGAGGCCATGCGCACGCCCCAGTGGTACCTGCTGACGCTCATCCTGACGATCTCGGTGACCGCGGGCATCTCGCTCATCTCGGTGGCCGCGGGCACCGCGACCGACGTCGCCGGCATGAGTGCCGCGGCGGCCGCGACCCTCGTCGGCGTCATGGGCCTCTTCAACGGCGGCGGCCGCATCCTCTGGGCGGCGGTCTCGGACAAGATCGGGCGCATGCCGGCCTTCCTCGGCATCCTCGGCCTGCAGGGACTGGCCCTGCTCGCGATCCCGCACGCGGGCTCGGCAGTCGTCTTCTACGTCCTGTGCGCCATCGTCTACACCTGTTACGGCGGCGCCTTCGGCACCCTGCCCTCGACGGCCGGCGACTTCTTCGGCGTGAAGAACTCCGGCGCGATCTACGGCCTGATGCTCATCGGCTGGTCCATCGGTGGCATCGTCGGCCCGCTGCTCATCTCGTGGCTCATCGGCGAGGACCAGCAGTACACGATGGCCTTCACCGTCGTCGGCGTCATCGCCCTCGTCGGCGCGGTCATCCCCTTCATCACCAAGAAGCCGCAGCACGCCTGAGGCAACCGCCCCCCTTCGCATTTCCTTGAGGTCGTCGCACCCCGGGTCGTATTTCCTGAAGGAAATGCGAAAGGGGGCGCATTGCCGTTGGGCAATGCGGGCGTGAGGGCGCATTGCCGTTGGGCAATGCGGAAGGGGGGGCTACTCGCGGACGTCGGCGGGCCCGGTGTGCAGGGGCAGGCCGGCCGCGGCCCAGGCCTCGACCCCGCCGATGACGTCGGTCGCGTCCACCCCGAGGGAGCGAAGGGAGGCCGCGGCCAGCGACGAGCTGTAGCCCTGGCGGCACAGCACGACGACCCGGGTCCCGGGCAGCGCCTCGAGGATGCGGTGCGGGCAGGTCGGGCCGAGCCGCCACTCGAGGACGGTTCGGTCGATGACGAGCGCGCCGGGCAGCTCGCCCTGCCGGGCCCGCTGCGCGGCGGTGCGGGTGTCGACGAGGAGGGCTCCCCCCTTCGCCGCGTCGTGGGCCTGCTGCGGGGTGAGCCGAGTCAGGCCGGCCCGGGCCGCCTCAAGGACCCGGTCGACCTCGCTCACGCGACCTGCACGAGCACGCCGTCACCGAGGGAGCCGGCCGCGACCGTCTCGCCGACGACCGGGGCGCCGGGCACCTCGCCGACGACGAGCAGGCCGCCGGAGGTCTGCGCGTCGGCGAGCAGGATCAGCTCGTCCTCGGCGATGCCGTCGGCCGCGAGGTGTGGTCGGACCCAGTCGAGGTTGCGGCGGGAGCCGCCGGGCACGTGGCCGGCGGCGAGGGCCTCGCGGGCACCGGCGACATAGGGCACGGCCGCGGCGTCAACACGGGCCGCGACCCCGGAGGCGCGGCTCATCTTGTAAAGGTGGCCGAGCAGGCCGAATCCGGTGACGTCCGTCGCCGCCCGGATGCCCGCCGCGACGGCTGCCCGGGAGGCGTCACGGTTGAGGGTGACCATCGAGGCGATCGCCTCCTCGCTGCGCTCGCCGGTCGCCTTGTGCCGGTTGTTGAGCACCCCGACGCCGAGCGGCTTGGTCAGGCTGATCGGCAGCCCCGCCTCGGCGGCGTCGTTGCGCATGAGCCGCTCGGGGTCGGCCGTGCCGGTCACCGCCATGCCGTAGATCGGCTCGGGGGCGTCGATGCTGTGCCCACCGAGCACGGGGAATCCGGCCTCGGTCGCGAGGTCCAGGCCACCGCGCAGGACCTCGCGGAGCAGGTCGGTCGGCAGCAGCTCCCGCGGCCAGGCGACGAGGTTGATCCCCATGACCGGCTCGCCGCCCATGGCGTAGACGTCGGAGACCGCATTGGCCGCCGCGATCCGCCCCCAGTCGTAGGGGTCGTCGACGACGGGGGTGAAGAAGTCGGTCGTCGACAGCACGGCCTGACCACCGGCGATGCGCACGGCCGCCGCGTCGTCACCGTCGTCGAGCCCGACGAGGACGTCCAATCCGGGCGGGGCCGAGACGTGCAGACCGGCGACGATCTGCTCGAGCTCGCCGGCCGGGATCTTGCAGGCGCAGCCCCCGCCGCGCGCGTACTGGGTCAGGCGGATCTGCTCCATGACCCCACCGTAGAGCGCAGACCTCGTCAGAGCCCGAGGTGGAGGCGCAACGCGTCATCGACCTCGTCGAGCAGGGCTGCCGGGACACGACCGATGACACCGCCCAGACGCTGGACGTCGATCGCGCGGACCTGCTCCGCCTGCGCCTTGGAGTCGAGGGACAGGCCCGTGCGGTCCGCGGGCAGCATGGCCTGGAAGGCAAAGATCCGCTCGGTGTTGCTCGTCAACGGCACGACGGTGACCACGCCCCGGCCACGGCGCACGGCCGAGCGGTTGGCGACGTCGTTGCTCACGACAAGGACCGGCCGACGCTTGGCGGCCTCGCTGCCACGCACCGGGTCGAGGTCGGCGAGCCGGATCTCACCGCGCAGCATCGCCCAGCCCGTCGCCGGCGACCCCGTCCCACGCGTCGGCGTCGCCGGCCGCCTGCCACTCGGCCCAGGCCTCGTCGTAGTGGACCTCCAGGCCTCGCAGCCGGAGAAGCTCGACTGCTCGGTGGAGCGCGGCGGACCGACTGGACAGCCCCTCCTCACGAGCGACCTCGTCGAGGAGCGCCACGTCCTCGTCGGGCAGGCTGACACTGATCTTCATACTGTGATGCTACTTCGGTCGTACCGCGATCACCAGAGGCGCTCCGGTCGAGCGACTGTCTAGGGTGTCCCTCGGAGGCGTCTGGGTTCCTGGTGGTCCCCCCGGTCTTCAACACCGGTGAGGCCGAGCATCTCGGTCTGGCGGGTTCGATTCCCGTCCGCCTCCGCCACAGCTGCCCGACCCCACCGTCCGACGAAGGGAGACCCGCCCGTGGACGAGGACCCGCGCCGGTCGATCCCCCGCACCGACACGCTGCTGGCGGATCCCCCCTTCGTCGTGGCGGCGGAGCGTCTCGGCCGGTCCGTGGTGCGCACGGCGATCGTCGCGGCCCAGCAGCGGGCGCGGGCCGGCGAGATCCCGCCGGACGAGGTGGCAGCCGCGGCCCTCGCGGCCCTGCCCACCCGGGCCTCGTCGCTCACGCCGGTGCTCAACGCGACGGGCGTCGTGGTGCACACCAATGTCGGGCGAGCACCCTTGTCCCCCAGCGCGATCGACGCGGTCGTCGATGCTGCGGGCTATGTCGACGTCGAGATGGACCTGACGACCGGAGCCCGCAGCCGACGGGGTGCGGGTGCCCTGGCAGCTCTGCTCGAGGCAGTGCCGGACGCCGCTGGTGCACTGGCGGTCAACAACGGCGCCGCCGCCCTCGTCCTCGCCACGACGGCCCTCGCCGCCGGGCGCGAGGTCGTCGTCTCGCGCGGCGAGATGGTCGAGATCGGCGACGGATTTCGCCTGCCCGACCTCATCGCCTCGACCGGCGCGCGCCTGCGCGAGGTCGGCACGACCAACCGCACGCACCTGCGCGACTACGCCGACGCCATCGGCCCCGAGACCGGGTGCGTGCTCAAGGTGCACCCGAGCAACTTCCGGGTGGACGGGTTCACGACCGCCGTCGGGCTCGAGGACCTGCGCGGTCTGACCCGGCCCGACGGCTCTCGGGTGCCGGTCGTCGCCGACATCGGCTCCGGGCTGCTGACCCCTGACCCTCTCCTGCCCGACGAACCCGACGCGACGACCTGGCTGCGCGCCGGCGCGACGATCGTGACCGCCAGCGGCGACAAGCTGCTCGGCGGGCCCCAGGCAGGTCTCGTCCTCGGCGACGCCGAGGTCGTCGAGCGGCTGCGGCGCCACCCGCTCGCCCGGGCCCTGCGGGTCGACAAGCTCACCCTCGCCGCGCTCGAGGCGACCGTGCGCGGCCCGGTCCCACCGGTCACCGCGTCGCTCCACGCCACCGCTGACGAGCTACGGCCGAGGATCGACGCCTTGGCGGCGGCACTGGGCCGCGAGGTCGTTGCCGTCGACGGCCGCGTCGGCGGCGGAGGCGCCCCCGGCGTGCCACTGCCCGGCTGGGCGGTCGAGGTGCCCGTCGAGGCGGTCGAGCGGCTGCGTCGGCCCACCGATGGCGTGCCCGTCGTGCTCGCTCGTGTCGAGGGCGGCCGCGGCCTGGTCGACCTGCGCTGCATCCCGGCCGACCGTGACGTCGACGTGGAGCGAGCGCTGCGAGCAGCCCTGGGCGACAACGCCGCCCACCACGGGACCGGGGCGGAGCCCCCTTCGTCATGAGGCGGGTGCTGGCGACCGCAGGCCACGTCGACCACGGCAAGTCCACGCTCGTCCGGGCGCTGACGGGGCGCGACCCGGACCGCCTGTCGGAGGAGCAGGACCGGGGGCTGACCATCGAGCTCGGCTATGCGTGGACGCGCCTGCCGGGTGGGGCCGAGATCGCCTTCGTCGACGTGCCGGGGCACCAGAGGTTCGTCGGGACGATGCTGTCGGGACTGGGGCCGGCGGCGGCCGTGGTCTTCGTCGTCGCGGCGGATCAGGGCTGGCAGGCGCAGAGCAGCGAACACCTCGCGGCGGTGCAGGCGCTCGGCATCACCGATGGCCTGCTCGTCATCACCCGCTGCGACCTCGCCGACGACGACCGCACTGCAGCGGTCCGTGGCGAGGCGGGTCGGCATCTGGCCGGGGCCGGTCTCGACGTGCCTGCCGTCGAGGTCGCCGCGGCGAAGGGGGTCGGTCTCGACGACCTGCGCACCGCCCTCGCCGACCTCGCCGCCCGGCTGCCGGAGCCGGATCCCGCTGCGGCAGTGCGACTCTGGTGCGATCGGGCGTTTTCGGTGTCGGGTGCGGGCACCGTCGTCACGGGCACGCTCGGCGCCGGCACGGTCCGCACCGGCGACCGACTGCTGCTGCTCGACCTCGGCGCCACCCGTGAGGTGACGGTCCGCGGACTGCACAGCCAGGACGAAGCGCGCGAGTCCGTCGGACCGGTCTCGCGGACCGCGGTCAACCTCCGCCGCGTCGACGACGTCGGCCGCTCGGCCGTGCTGCTCACCCCCGACGCCTGGGAGCTCGCCCCGACCGTCGACGTACAGCTCACCGAGGTCCCCACAACTTCGCAAAACCCTAGGGTCCTGCAGGGTTCGAAGGGGGGTCGCGGGGCCCAGGGGGCTCGCGACCTCAAGAAGATGCGGGTACCCGAACAAGCGACGCTGCACGTGGGGTCGGTCGACGTGCCGGTGCACGTGCGGCCGCTCGGCGACGACCTCGCGCGGCTGTCGGCGAGCGTCGACCTGCCGTGGCGGGTGGGTGACCGAGCGATCCTGCGCGACCCGGGCAGCCGACGGCTGTGGTCCGTGCGGGTCCTCGACGTCGACCCGCTCCCCCTCGTCCGACGTGGCGCGGCCCGACTGCGAGCCGAGGCGCTCGGGCAGGCCGACCCGGACCGGACCGCCTCGCTCGGGGTGGCCCGGCTGTCCGCGCGCCTTGCCGAGCGGGTCGAGGTGCTCGACCGACTCGGCCTCCCCCCTCCCCCCGACGCCGTGCGTCAGGGCGACTGGTGGGTCGACCCGCTCGCCCGCGAGGCGTGGCGGGTGCGTCTGGTCGCCGTCCTGCGCGCCGAGCACGAGAGCGACCCCCTGAGCGCCGGAGTGCCGCTGCACGAGGCGGGCCGCCACCTCCTGCTGCCCGATCACCTGCCCGACGACTTCGGGGTCGCCCTCGTCCGTGCCCTCGTCCCCGACACCGGCCTGACGATCACCGACGGCCGGGTCCACGACCCGACCGCCGCTGGCCTGGGGCACGCGGAGGCGGGGGTCGCGGCTCTCGAGGAGAGGCTGCGGGCCACTCCCTTCGTCGCGCCGGAGAGAGGCGACCTCGACGACCTCGGGCTGGGCCCCGCGGAGCTCGCCGCGGCGGCGCGCCTCGGCCGGCTGCTGCGGCTGCCCGACGACGTCGTCCTCCTGCCGAGCGGTCCGGCGCACGCGATGCGACTGCTCGCGGGGCTGGAGCAGCCATTCACCCTGAGCGCTGCGCGTCAGGCGCTGGGCACGACCCGCCGGGTCGCCGTGCCGCTGCTCGAGCACCTCGACTCACGGGGATGGACCCGTCGGGTCGACGGGAGCCTGCGCGAGGTCGTGCGCTAGTCGGTAACCCCCGGCCGGAGCAGGCGAAGACCGGCCGACTCCCCCGCGGCGCACAGCTCTCGGTCGTACGCGGCCAGCACTTCCGACTGCATCCGCAGGGCCGTGGCAAGGTGGATCGCGTCGGCGCTGCGCAGCCCCCATCCGCTCGTCGCTGCTCGGTCGAGGTCCTCACGGGTGACGTCGGCCAGGGTGATCATCTCCAGCACGGCGTTGACCGCGGTCACGTCCCACACCGATCGGCGCTGGGCTGCGCAGTGCAGCTCGGTGAAGAGCAGCCTGGAGGAGAGCAGGACGTCGGCGGGATCCAGTGCGGTGAGCGCGGCTGCCAGGGGTTCCGACTCCGCCTCGGCCGCCAGCAGCTTGAAGGCCGCGGACGTGTCGAGGTAGACGATCATCGATCGCCTCGGAGGTCCTCGAGAACCTCGGCCGTGTCCACGCCTTCGACTCGGTGGATGCTCGAGAAGTCCCGCGCCGCACGCGCTGGCTGCACCTGCCCCGACGCGACCGCCTCCTCGAATGCAGAACCCCCCAGGGGCACCATTCGCGCAACCGGCTCGCCTCGGTTGGTCACGGTCAGGCTCTCACCCGCCGCCACCCGACGCAGCACCTCGGCGCTGTCGTTGCGGAGCTCCCGATGCGAGATGGTTGCCATGTAGCAAGCGTAGCAACCGACGTCAGGCGGCGGCAGTGGCGACCTCGAGGGTTGTCGTGACCGGCACGCCCTGCGTCAGGTTGTCGAGGACGGGGCAGTGCTCGGCGACGGCCTGCTCGAGGCGGCGGTAGTCCGCCTCGCTTGCCGGGCCGGCGACCCGGATGCCCAGCTCGATCCCCTGGAAGCCGGGGCGCACGGCCTCGTCGGTGCCGAAGAACCCGGCGAGGTCGATCGTGCCCTCGAGGTCGACGTCGACGGAGTCGACCGCGATGCCGAGCTTGCCGGCCCAGACCTGGTAGCTGATGACGGTGCACGAGGCGAGGGCCGCGAGCAGGTGCTCGATGGGGTTGGCGCCCCTGTCGGCGCCGCCGAGGCTCTGCGGCTCGTCGATGGTGAACTCGTGCTGGCGGGCGGTGATCGCGACCTCGGTCCCGGTGACGAGGCGGCCCTGCACGCTCGAGGTGAGGATGGTCGAGGCGGTGGCGGTGGCGGACATGCGTGCTCTTGTGTGGGTCACGGGGCGGCGACGCCCCTCGCTTGGCCCGGTCGGTCGACCGAGCCCAGGTCCTCACCCGGGGCACCCCACCGAAGGGAGGAGGGTTGCCGCCCAGCCAGCCGGGGCTTCGCGCTGGGACTCATGACCTACCCATAACGTGACATGAGTCAATCCATAATGTCCAGTTATATATCGATGGGTGGGACGGGGCGCTTCAGGTCGACGGTGAAGAGCGGCAGGAAGAGCTGGGCCAGCGGGCCGATGGCCACCGCGTAGAGCACCGTGCCGACGCCGACGGTGCCGCCGAGCAGCCAGCCGACGGCGACGACGGCGACCTCGATGCCGGTGCGCACGAGTCGGATCGAGCCACCAGTGATGCGGGCCAGGCCGGTCATCAACCCGTCGCGCGGGCCGGGGCCGAACTGCGAGCCGATGTACATGCCGGTCGCGACGCCGTTGAGCACCACCCCCCCGAGGAGCAGGGCGATGCGCCAGACCATGCCGGTCGGCTCGTCGAGGACCGACAGCACGAGGTCGGCGGACGGCCCGATGAGCAAGGCGTTGCCGATCGTCCCCAGACCGGGCTTCTGCCGCAACGGGATCCACCCGAGCAGCACGAGAAGCGAGACGCCGATGACGATCGTGCCGAAGCTCAGCGGGATGTGGTGCGAGACGCCGACGTGCAGCACGTCCCACGGGATCTGGCCGAGGGTCGCGCGCAGGACCATCGCCATGGATGCGCCGTAGAGGAAGAGCCCGGCGAGCAGGAGCGGCAGGCGGACACCGAGGCGGCCGGCGCGCAGCTGCTCGATCGGGCCGATGTCAGCGAGGGCCCGGCCGCGCGGGGCGCGGGTCGGGACGGGGTCGTGGGTCACGAGGTCACCCTGCACCCGGGCGGTCGACGATGTCGACCCGGTTCGGCCCTACGAGACGGCCACGGTCGCCCGTCCACGCGGAGCGTGGGACCTGCCCGGGGACCGAGGGCGAGGGAGGCGTCAGTCGCCCTCGGTCTTGCGGCCTCGGGAGACGACCTTGCGGTCCGGCGTGAAGACGACCTGAGGGTCCTTGCCCTCGTAGTCGAACTGGTTGAGGAAGAACCGGATCGCGTTGATCCGACCCCGCTTCTTGTCGTTGGACTTGATGACCGTCCACGGCGCGTGGCGGGTGTCGGTGCGCCGGAACATCTCCTCCTTGGCCTGCGTGTAGGCCTCCCACTTGTCGAGGCTCTCGAGGTCCATCGGGGAGAGCTTCCACCGGCGCACCGGGTCGATCTGGCGGATGGCGAAGCGGGTGCGCTGCTCCTGCTGGGTCACCGAGAACCACAGCTTGGTGACGTGCACCCCGGCGTCGGCGAGCATCCGCTCGATCTTGGGCGCCTGGTCCATGAAGCCCTCGTACTGCTCGTCGGTACAGAAGCCCATGACCCGCTCGACCCCGGCGCGGTTGTACCAGGAGCGGTCGAACATGACGATCTCGCCGCTCGTCGGCAGGTGCTGGAGGTAGCGCTGGAAGTACCACTGCCCGAGCTCGCGGTCGCTCGGCTTGGTCAGGGCGACGACGCGGGCACCTCGCGGGTTGAGGTGCTCGGTGAAGCGCTTGATCGTCCCGCCCTTGCCCGCGGCATCGCGCCCCTCGAAGAGGATGACGAACTTGCGCCCCGTGTCCTGCGCCCAGTACTGGAACTTCAGCAGCTCGATCTGCAGCAGGTACTTCTGGACGTCGTACTCCTCACGCTCCATGAGCGCGTCGTACGGGTAGTTCTCCCGCCAGGTCTCGACGGCCTTGCCGTCGGGGGCGATGAGCATCGGGTCGTCGCCCTGGTCGTCACGCACGGTGTAGCCCTCGACCATGAGCCGGTCGATGTACTCGCGGAGGTTCTGCTGCATGCGAGATGGATACCAAGGTGAGGTTGCCGGGAGGTGGACGACACGCGAAGGGCGGAGCGGGTGCGGCTGCTTCAATGCCGTCATGGAGCAGCGCCGCGCATATTGGGACGACACCCACCTCTACGAGGTCGACACCGAGGTCGTCGCGGTGTGCGACGAGCCCGCGCCCGGCGTCGCGGTGCGTGACGGCATCGTCCACCCGAAGGGGGGCGGCCAGCCCGACGACGCCGTCACCGTCGACGGTGGCCCGGCCTCGGTCAGCAAGGGCGAGACGACGGTCTGGTTGCACCCGGAGGGCGCACTCCCCGCCGTCGGCGAGACCGTGCACGTCGCGATCGACCCGCAGGTGCGTCGACAGCACGCGGCGCTCCACTCCGCCGGGCACCTGCTCGACGCGTGCGTCGTGCCGCTCGGCTTCGTCAACGTGGGCCTGAGCCATGCGCCGGGCCAGGCCTTCCTGCTCTACGACGTCGACGGGGGCACCCTGCCCGACGGCGAGGAGGCGAAGGCCGCGCTGATCGAGACGGTCCTCGGCCGGGCCCGCGAGCACGTGGCGGCCGCACTGCCCTACAGCGCCGAGGTCGACGCCGACGGGGTCCGCCGGGTGACGATCGAGGGCCTGCAGACCGACCCGTGCGGTGGCACCCACGTGCGCACGACCGCCGACCTCACCGACATCCGGATCACCCGCGTGCGCACCAAGAAGGGGCAGCTCAAGCTGAGCTACACGGCAGAGCACGCGTGAGCGTCTGCGATGGTGGGGGCATGAGGTGGCCCTGCGACAACACCTTCGTCCGCGACCTCGGCTGGCTCGGGGTGCGGGTCGACCCGGTCCCCGTGCGCTCCCCCGAGCTGCTCGCGCTCAACGACGACCTCGCCGTCGAGCTCGGCCTCGACCCGGCCGCCCTGCGCTCGCCCGACGGGGTGGCGGTCCTCGCGGGCAATGCCGTCGCCGATGGCTGCGAGCCGATCGCCCAGGCCTACGCCGGCCACCAGTTCGGCCACCTCTCCCCGATGCTCGGTGACGGGCGCGCGCACCTGCTCGGCGAGGTCGTCGACAGCCGTGGCCGACGCCGTGACATCGCGCTCAAGGGGTCCGGACGCACCCCCTTCTCCCGTGGCGGCGACGGTCGCGCGGTCATGGGCCCGGTGCTGCGGGAGTTCCTCGTCTCCGAGTTCATGCACGCGGTCGGCGTCCCGACGACCCGAGCACTCGCCGCCGTCGCGACCGGCGAGCCCGTGCTGCGCGAACGACCGCTGCCGGGCGCCGTCCTCACCCGGGTCGCCGCCTCGCACCTGCGCATCGGCACGCTCGTCCTCGTCGCGACCCGCGGCAGCCGCGAGCAGCTCGCCACCGTCGCCGAGCACGTCCGCGCCCGGCACCACCCCGAGGTGCCGCCGCAGGACCCGATGGCCCTGCTGTCCGCGGTCGTCGAGCGGCAGGCGCAGCTCGTCGCGCAGTGGATGTCCCTCGGGTTCATCCACGGGGTGATGAACACCGACAACATGACCCTCTCCGGCGAGACGATCGACTACGGCCCGTGCGCCTTCCTCGACGCCTACGAGCCGCAGACCTTCTTCAGCAGCGTCGACACCGGGGGCCGCTACCGCTACTCCGCGCAGCCGACGATGGCGATGTGGGGCCTGGCCCGGCTGGCCGAGTGCCTCATCCCGCTCGCCGACGGCGAGGCCGACGACCTCGTGACCCAGGCCGAGGAGCGGCTCGAGGCCTTCACCCCGGCCTACGAGCAGCACGTGCTCGACAACTTCCGCATCAAGCTCGGCCTCGTCCGCGTCGTCGCCGGGGACGACGCGCTCGTCGAGGACCTGCTGCGGATCGCCGAGGACGAGTCGCTCGACTTCACCGGCCTCTTCCGCGACCTCGCCCGGGTGCTGCGCGACGAGCCGACACCGACGCTCGACCGCGTCCGCGACGTGCCGCGCTGGCAGGCCTGGCGGGACCGGTGGCTGGAGCGCCTGCAGGGCGAGGGCAAGGACCGAGCGGCGAGTGCGCAGGTCATGGACGAGACCAACCCGGTCCACATCCCCCGCAACCACCTCGTCGAGGAGGCCCTCGCCGCGGCACACGCCGGTAACCTCGCTCCCTTCGAGGAGCTGCTCGAGGTGCTCCGGTCCCCCTTCGTCGAGCAGCCGGGACGGGAGCGCTACACCGAGCCGGCCGACCCCGGCTTCACCCGGGGCTACGTCACCTACTGCGGGACCTAGCAGACTGGCCGCATGGGCAAGCGGACCAAGGGAGCGGGCGCGACCCCGGCGACGAAGGCGCTGTCGGCGGCGGGCGTGGAGTTCACCGAGCGTGTCTACGAGCACGACCCGCGCGCCGAGTCCTACGGCCTCGAGGCCGCCGAGGCGCTCGGGGTCGAGCCCGGCAGGGTCTTCAAGACCCTGCTCGCGCAGACCGACCTGCCTCGCGACCACGGCCTCGTCGTCGGCATCGTGCCGGTGACCGGGCAGCTCGACCTCAAGGCGCTCGCCGCGGCCGTCGGCGCGAAGAAGGCGACGATGGCCGACCCCGCGCTCGCCGAGAAGACGACCGGCTATGTCGTGGGTGGGATCAGCCCGATCGGCCAGAAGCGCTCTCTGGCAACGGTGGTCGACGACTCCGCCTTGGCCCACGCCACCGTCCTCGTCAGCGGTGGCCGTCGCGGCCTCGACCTCGAGCTCGCGCCCGGTGACCTCGTCGACGTCACCGGGGCGATCACGGCCGCCATCGCGAAGGGGGGATAATCCCCCTTCGTCGGTCAGCGCAGGCGGTCCACCCGGCTGACGCACCCGACCGGCAGGTCCCCGCCGTAGACGTGCGGGAAGAGCTCGTCGCCGCCGAGGACCGCCGGCTCGTAGCGCACGTCGAGGCCGTGCCCGACGAGCGAGGCCTCGTCGATCGTCAGGAGCAGGAGCGGCTCGGTGACGTCGGCGTAGAAGCGACCGAGGACTCCCTGCAGCTGCTCCGGCGACCCGCTGCAGTGCATGAAGCCCTCCTCGGTGATCGTCCGCCCGCGCGTGGACACGGGGTAGCTGCCGGCGGACTGCGCCGCCTGCCAGTCGGACTCGAGGGCGATGTGCTGGAGGGTCATGGGTCCATGGTGCCTCTAGCGGTGACCCCATGACCATGACGCCTCGGGAGGACCAGAACCGCCGCCTGCTGCGGGCACGGGACGCCATGGACCGCGACTACGCGAGCGAGCTGGACATCCCTTCGCTCGCCCGGGTGGCACTGATGTCGCCGGCGCACTTCTCCCGGCAGTTCGCGGCGACCTTCGGCGAGACGCCGCACCGCTACCTGCAGCGGCGGCGGATCGAGCGGGCGATGACCCTGCTGCGCGACCACGACCGCAGCGTCACCGAGGTGGCGCTCGCGGTGGGCTACGACAGCCTCGGGACCTTCAGCCGGACCTTCCGTCGGGTCACCGGGCGCACGCCGAGCGACTTCCGCGACGAGGCGCCGATCGCCGCCCCGGGGTGCGTCGTGTCGCGGTGGACGAGACCGAGCAGTTTCGGAGAAGCGCCCCCGCCGCCGGCTCCCTAGGTTGGAGCCATGCTCACAGGAATCAGCCACCACTCCGTCTACGTCCTCGACCAGGACGAGGCCCTCGACTTCTACTGCGGCAAGCTCGGCTTCGAGGTGAGCGCCGACGTCGACCTGGGCTTCATGCGCTGGCTCACCATCGCGGTGCCCGCCCAGCCCGACCGGCAGATCATGCTCGAGGTGCCGGGTGCCCCCTTCGCCGACGAGGAGACCGCGGCCCAGCTGCGGGACCTGCTCACCAAGGGTGCGCTCGGCGCCGCCGCGATCCTCACGACCGACGACTGCCGGGCCACCTACGAGGACCTGCGGGCGAAGGGGGTGGAGTTCACCGAGGAGCCGACCGAGCGCCCCTACGGCATCGACTGTGCGCTGCGGGACCCCTTCGGCAACCCCGTGCGGATCACCCAGCCCGCGGAGGGCCCGGTGACCGCCGAGGACTTCGCCGAGCACGGGGAGAGCGCGACCGACCTGCGGGCCTGAGTCAGGCCATTCGCACGCCGATGTACTTCGTCTCGAGGAACTCGTCGATGCCGGTGAAGCCGCCCTCGCGGCCGACGCCGGACTCCTTGATCCCGCCGAAGGGGGCGGCCGGGTTGGAGACGACGCCCTGGTTGAGGCCGACCATGCCGGCCTCGAGTGCCTCGCTCACCCGCAGCCCGCGGTCGAGGCCCTGGGTGAAGACATAGGAGATCAGGCCGAAGGGGGTGTCGTTGGCCAGCGCGATTGCCTCCTCCTCGGTGTCGAACTCGGTGATCGCCGCGACCGGGCCGAAGATCTCGGCGCTGCCCATCTCGGCCTCCGCCGGCACGCCGGTGAGCACGGTCGCCGGGTAGAAGTAGCCGTCACGGTCCGCGGGGGCGCCGCCGAGCTGCGCGGTCGCCCCGCGGTCGAGCGCATCGCGGACGAGCTCGTCGACCTTGTCGACCGCCTTCTGGTTGACGAGCGGGCCGACGACCACGCCGTCCTCGACACCGCGGCCCATCGGCAAGGCACCCATCCGCTCCCCCAGGCGACGGGCGAACTCCTCGGCGACCGGACGCTGCACGAGGATCCGGTTGGCTGCGGTGCAGGCCTGGCCGATGTTGCGCATCTTCGCCGCCATGGCCCCCTCGACGGCGACGTCGAGGTCGGCGTCGTCGAAGACGAGGAAGGGCGCATTGCCCCCGAGTTCCATCGACGTGCGCATGACGGTCTTCGCGGCGAGCTCGAGCAGGTGCTTGCCGACCGGCGTCGACCCGGTGAAGGAGATCTTGCGCGAGCGTGGGTCGAGGATCATCGGGCGCATGACGTCGTCGCTCTTGCTCGTCGTCACGACGTTGACCACGCCCGCGGGCAGGCCCGCCTGCACGAGGATGTCGGCGAGCGCGAGGGTCGACAGCGGGGTCTCGGCGGCGGGCTTGATGACCGACGTGCACCCGGCGGCGATCGCCGGCCCGATCTTGCGGGTGCCCATCGCCATGGGGAAGTTCCACGGGGTGATGAGGATGCACGGGCCGACCGGCTGCTTGGCGACGAGGAAGCGCGAGCCGCCCGCCGGCGCGGTCATGAAGCCGCCGTCGATGCGCACGGCCTCCTCCGCGAACCAGCGGAAGAACTCGGCGGCGTAGGCCACCTCCCCCTTCGCCTCGGCCAGGGGCTTGCCCATCTCGAGGGTCATGATCAGGGCGAGCCGGTCGACGTCGGCGAGCATGAGCTCACGGGCGCGGGTGAGGATCTCGCTGCGCTCGCGGGGCGGCACCTGCGCCCACTCCGTCTGCGCCGCGACGGCGGCGTCGAGGGCCGCGGCGGCCTCGTCGGGGTCGGCGTCGGCGACCTCGACGAGGTGCTCGCCGGTCGACGGGTCGTCGACCGGCATCGTCGCGCGGGTCGTGCGCCACTCGCCCCCGATGAAGAGACCGGTGGGCACCGAGGCGATGGCCTCGCGCTCCTGCTCGCGGGTGACCTCTGGCGTGTCCGTGGTCGTCATGGAAGGCTCCTTCGTCAGCGTCCTTGCCGTCTCCCCAACCGTAGACGTATTGTCAACAATCAGACGAACAACCCCGACTTCGGAGGTCCCGATGACAGCGCTGTCCCCCCTGCTCAAGCAGGCCACCCCCGTGACGATCGACCACGCACTCGGCACGGAGATCTTCGACGTCGACGGCAACCGCCACCTCGACTTCACCGCCGGCATCGGTGTCGTGAGCACCGGGCACTGCCACCCCAAGGTCGTCGCCGCCGCGCAGGAGCAGGTCGGCAAGCTCATCCACGGCCAGTACACGACGGTCATGCACCAGCCGCTGCTCGCCCTCGTCGACAAGCTGCAGGGTGTGCTCCCTTCGCACCTCGACAGCCTCTTCTTCGCCAACTCCGGCAGCGAGGCGCTCGAGGCCTCCCTGCGCCTCTCCCGCCAGGCGACCGGCCGGCCCAATGTCATCGTCTTCCACGGCGGCTTCCACGGCCGCACCGTCGCGACGGCGACGATGACGACCTCCGGCACCCGCTTCTCGGCCGGCTTCAGCCCGCTCATGGGCGGGGTGCACGTCGCCCCCTTCCCCACCGCCTACCGCTACGGCTGGAGCGAGGAGGAGGCCACCGCCTTCGCCCTCAAGGAGCTCGACTACATCCTCGCGACGCTCACCTCGCCCCAGGAGACCGCCGCCTTCATCGTCGAGCCGGTCCTCGGCGAAGGGGGGTACATCCCCGGCAACACCGCCTTCTTCCAGGGTCTGCGCGAGCGGGCCGACAGGCACGGGATCCTCCTCGTCATGGACGAGGTCCAGACCGGCTTCGGCCGCACCGGCAAGATGTTCGGCCACGAGCACTTCGACGTGAAGCCGGACATCATCACGCTGGCGAAGGGGATCGCCTCCGGCTTCCCCATCTCCGGCATCGCCGCGAGCGAGGAGCTGATGAGCAAGGCGTGGCCGGGCTCGCAGGGCGGCACCTACGGCGGCAACGCCGTCGCCTGCGCCGCGGCCGTCGCCACCCTCGAGGTCATCGAGGAGGAGGGCCTGGTCGCCAACTCCGCCGAGCGCGGGACCCAGCTGCTCGAGGGCGCGAAGGCCGCCGCCGTCGACGGGATCGGCGACGTGCGAGGCCTCGGCCTGCTCGTCGGCAGCGAGTTCACCGCCGCCGACGGCACGCCCGACACCGCCCGCGCCCAGGCGGCCCAGCAGCTGGCCGCGAAGAAGGGCCTGCTCCTGCTCACCTGCGGTGCGCACATGAACGTCGTGCGGATGATCCCGCCGCTCGTCGTCACCGCCGAGCAGATCGACGAGGCCCTGGAGATCTGGGGCAAGGTCCTGGCGGAGGTCTGAGCCATGGCCCGGTACATCACGATCGCCCTCGAGTCGCGCGGCGTGGTGTGCCGGGCGCGGCTGCTCGACGACGAGGCGCCCCTGACCTGCGCCGCGGTGTGGGATGCGCTGCCCGCGGGCGGTGACGCCTTCCACGCGAAGTACGCGCGCAACGAGGTCTACACCCTCGTCCCGCGGATCACCGCGGCACCCCACCGGGAGAACCCCACCGTCACCCCCATCCCTGGGGACGTGTGCCTCTTCGACTTCGAGCCGTGGGAGATCGGCAACCCCGCCTACGGGTACGAGCCGGGGTCAACCGCTCATGCCGAGCAGGGAGCCACCGACCTGGCGATCTTCTACGGCCGCAACAACCTGCTCATCAACGGCGACATGGGCTGGGTCCCCGGCTCGGTCTTCGGCGCGATCGAGGAGGGCCTGTCCGAGATGGCCGATGCCTGCAACGACCTGTGGCGCAACGGCTTTGCCGGCGAGCGGTTGCTCTTCGCGCGGGCCTGACCTGCGCGCCAGCACGCTCGACATGAGCACCTGCCCCTTCGCAAGGGTTCGGAACTCTTGCTGTCATGTCGCATGGCACGTGGGACTTCCCGGTCACGCGCCTCCACCTGCGCCCGGTAGGTCCCGCAGCCAGAGCCGCGCGATCCGTTCGTCATCCCGGGTGATCGCATGGCCCACCGGCAGCACCTGGTGCGTGACCCGAGCGCCCATCGCGCGCAGTTCGCCCGCCAGGCGACGTCCATCACCGGGCGATCGCCGTTCGTCGTGGGCACCGTCGAGGACCAGCACAGGCACTCCCTGCAACTGCGTCCGAGGCGGTTGCTCGAAGGGGGCCAAGGGGCGGAAGAGCACCGCTCCCCCGAGCGCACTTGGGTGCGACATCAGCAGTGCGGCCGCCATGATCGCGCCGTTGGAGAATCCCACTGCGACCGGTCGCGAGTCACCGAGACCGACGGCCAGCTCCCGGATGCATCCGGCCAGATCAGGCACGCGCCCCCGCAGGTCAGACTCGTCCACCCGCCGATCCTCATGGCGTCGGAAGAAGCCATACCCACGTGACATCGTCACCGTCCCCCGCAGTCCCACCCGGGTGCTGGTTGGGGACACACGCTGAGCCAGATCCAGCAGGTCCGTCTCGCGGCCGTTTGAGCCGTGCAGCAACATCAAGGGGGCTCTGCCCGGGTCGGTGCCGCGGACGACGTACGCGTGCTCCGACATGCTCACCTCCCATGCGCGGTAGGGCCGTACCAGATGGCGCCGACTCTGCCGTTGCTCCGTGCTGTGGTTCTGACTCACAGTACGGAGCAACGGCAGAGCCACGAGAGGACCCGATCGCGCCAACGCGCTCGGACCGGCTCAGCCCGTGAGCACGCCCTCCATCCAGCGCGCCGCGGCCAGGACGAGGTCGTCGGAGTGCCGCGGACCGATGATCTGCAGGCCGACCGGCAGGCCGGCCGAGGTCGTGCCGCACGGGATGCTGATTGCCGGCTGCTGGGTCATGTTGAAGGGATAGGTGAAGGGCGTCCACTGGGCCCAGTGCGTCATGCCGCTGCCCGGGGGGACGTCGTGGCCGGCCTCGAAGGCGGGGATCGGCATCGTCGGCGTGATGAGCAGGTTGTGCTCCTCGTGGAAGGCACCCATCGTGATGCCGAGCCGTGCGGCGACGGCACGCGCCTCGAAGACGTCGACGCCGCTCACCGACTCGCCCAGGTCCCAGGCCCGGCCGAGCTCGGGGTCGATCGTGTCGCGGGCGCCCGGCATCGTCCGCAGCAGCGTCGCCGCGCTGGCGCCCCACAGCAGCTCGAAGGCGTCGAAGGGGTCGTCGAAGCCCGGGTCGGTCGCGGTGACGTGCAACCCGGCGGCGTCGATCTTGGCCACCGCGGCGTCGACGGTCGCGGCGACCTCCGGGTCGACGTCGACCCACCCGAGGTCTCGCGAGTAGGCGACGTGCAGCCCGGTGAGGTCGCGGGCGAGCTCACCGCGGAAGGTCGCGCGCGGCGGTGCGAGCGCCGTCGGGTCGCGGTGGTCGGGCAGCGAGATGATGTCCATGAGCAGCGCCGCGTCCTCGACGGTGCGCGTCATCGGGCCGGCGTGGGCGAGCGGCCCGAAGGGGCTGGCGGGGAACATCGGCACCCGCCCGTGGGTCGGCTTAAACCCGACGATCCCGCAGAAGGACGCAGGGATGCGGATACTGCCCCCGGCGTCGGTGCCCACGGCGACCGGGCCCATACCGGCGGCGACGATGGCGGCCGCGCCACCGGAGGACCCGCCAGCGGTCATCCGGGTGTCGAGGGGGTTGCGGGTCACGCCGGTCAGGGGCGAGTCGGTGACGCCCTTCCACGCGATCTCGGGCGTGGTGTTCTTGCCGACGAAGACCATGCCGTCCTCGCGCAGTCGCGCGGTGACGGGGGCGTCGACGTCCCAGGCCTGGTCGGGGTCGATCGACTTCGAGCCACGAAGGGTGGGCCAGCCCTTGGTGAGGAAGATGTCCTTCATCGAGGTGGGCACCCCGTCGAGCAGCCCCTGGGGAGCGCCGGCCTGCCACCGGGCCTCCGACGCGCGGGCCTGCGCCAGGGCGCTGTCCCGGTCGACGAGGCACATCGCGTTGATCTCGCCGTCGACCTCGTCGATCCGGGCCAGGACCGCCTCGGTCGCCTCGACGGGCGAGAGCTCCTTGGCGCCGTAGGCGGCGACGAGCTCGACGGCGGTCATCTCGGTGGGGGTCATCGGGTGCTCCCGTCGGTCGGTACGTAGCCCAGCGAGGTGTCGACGACGTCGCGCAGCGGCTCCCCGTCGACCCACCGGGCGAAGTTGTCGGTGAAGACGCGCACGAGCGCGTCACGCCACCCGACGAAGTCGCCCGAGTTGTGCGGGGTGATGCGCACGTCGGGCAGGTCCCACAGGGGGTGGTCGGCGGGCAGCGGCTCGGTGTCGAGGACGTCGAGGGCGGCGCCGGCGATGGCCCCCTCGCGCAGCGCCGCGACGAGGTCGTCGGTGACGACCGACTCGCCGCGGCCGACGTTGATCAGGCGGGCGTGGTCGGCCATCGCGCGGAAGGCGGCGGCGTCGAGCATGCCGCGGGTGTCCTCGGTGAGCGGGGCGATGCACACGACCCAGTCGGCACCCGCGAGGGCCTCGTGCAGGTCATCCTGGGCCGTGACCGTGCCGAAGTCGGGGTCGTCGGTGCGCGCCCGCCGACCGGAGCCGGAGACGCGGATGCCGGCCGCGCGCAGGAGCCGGGCGATCGCCCGGCCGATCTGGCCGGTCCCGATGACGAGGGCGCTCGTGCCGGCGACGCGCTCGGACTCGCGGTGCACCCAGCGGCGCGCCTGCTGCAGCTCCCACGAGCGCGGCAGGTCCTTGGCAAAGCTCAGCACCTGCCCGAGGACGTACTCCGCGATCGCCTCGTCGAAGACGCCGCGCGAGTTGGTGAGCACGACGTCACTCGCCCGCAGCTCGGGCGAGAGGATCGCGTCGACGCCGGTCGAGGCGACGTGGATCCACTCGAGGGCGTCGGCGGCGGGCCAGGCATCGGGGATCGCGCTGGAGAAGAAGTCGTAGGCGAAGAGGACGTCGGCACCGACGATCGCCTCGGGCAGCTCGGCCGCGGTCGCGTAGCGCACCTCGCGCGCCCGCTCCACGACCGGGGCCATCGAGCTCTCACTGGGCATCTCGCCGTCGTGGAGCACGACGACGACGGGCTGGCGAGACATGTTGACAACGTATGAGCGGGTTCCTAGATTGTCAACAATCTGGCAATCCCGGTGCGAAGGGAGGTCCGCACGTGGTCCTGACCGGCGCGGAGCTCGACGGGCCGCTGGCCCAGCGCGGCATCGGGGTCATCGCCCCCTTCGACCTCGCCCTCGAGCGAGAGCTGTGGCGGTGGGCGCCGTTGGAGGTCAGCTTCCACCTGGCGCGCACCCCCTTCGAGCCGGTGCCCGTGAGCCTCGAGATGGCGCAGCGGGTCTCGTCGGTGAGTGCCCTGCAGGCCGCCACACGCGACGTGCTCGGGGTCGAGCCCGAGGTCGTGGCCTACCTGTGCAGCTCAGGCAGCTTCATCCACGGTCGTGACGGCGAGACCGCGCTCGTCGACGCGATCCGCGAGGCCGGCGCCCCCGAGGCGCTGACCTCCTCCGGAGCTCTCGCGGAGGCGGTGACCACCCTTGGGCTGCAACGCATCTCGGTCATCACGCCCTACGACCAGCCGCTGACCGACCGGCTCGTCGACTTCCTCGGCGAGCTCGACGTCGAGGTCGTCACCCAGCAGCACCTCGGTCTCGCCGGCGGCATCTGGCGGGTCAACTACCGCACCGTCGCGGCGCTCGTCGAGGCCGCCGACGACCCGGCGGCCGAGGCGATCTTCGTCTCGTGCACCAACCTGCCGACCTACGACATCATCGACCCGCTCGAGCGCGAGCTCGGCAAGCCGGTCCTCACCGCCAACCAGCTGACGGTGTGGGCCTGCCTGGCCCGGATGGGCCTGCCGATGATGGGGCCCGGGAGCTGGTTGAGGGAGGCCTTCGGCCGATGAGCACACCACCCCAGACGGCGCCGACGACGGCGGGCATCATCTACCCGGACCACGCCGCCGAGGACGAGTACCCCTGGGCCGCAGACCTGCTCGGCGTGCAGCTGCCCGTCGTGCACGTCTACGGCACCGACCTGCACGCCGTCCCGGAGCTGCTCGACCTCGGGCGGCCCGACCGCCTGGCCGACGGCGCGGCGCGCCTGGCCGAGCACCGACCGCAGTCGGTCGTGTGGGCGTGCACCTCGGGCAGCTTCGTCTACGGGCCCGAGGGAGCGCGCGACCAGATCAACCAGCTCGCCTCTGCCGCAGGGGTGCCCGCGTCGAGCACGAGCGCCGCCTTTGTCGACGCCCTCGCCCACCTCGGCCTGACCCGGGTCGCCGTGGCGGCGAGCTATCCCGACGACGTGGCCCGCCTCTTCGTCGACTACCTCGCGGCCGCCGGCGTCGAGGTCGTCGCGATGGGCAGCGCCGGCATCGACACCGCCGCCGAGGTCGGCCACCTCACCCCCGAGCAGGTCGTCGAGCTGGCCGTCGCCCGCGACCATCCCGAGGCGCAGACGCTCCTCGTCCCCGACACCGCGATGCGTACCCTCGCGGTGGTGCCCGAGCTCGAGGCCCGCCTCGGCAAGCCGGTCCTCACGGCCAACCAGGTGACGATCTGGCAGGCGCTGCGGCTCGCGGGGTCGACGCCGACGACGCCGGACCTCGGCGCCCTCTTCGCCCGACGCCTCCCCACGCAAAGGCAGGTCCATGCCCGTCAGTGAGCTCAGCCCCAACCCGCGCCGGTCGACGGTCGAGTACATCGCCGACGAGCTGCGCGACGCCATCATGGCCGGGCGTCTCGAGCCTGGCGAGCAGCTCGGCGAGGCCGACCTGGCACGGCGCTTCGAGGTCTCGCGGGGCCCGCTGCGCGAGGCGATGCAGCGACTGGTCTCCGAGGGGCTGCTCCACGCGATCACCAACCGCGGCGTCTTCGTCACCGAGCTGACGCTCGACGACGTGCTCGACGTCTACCGCACCCGCTCGGTCATCGAGCGCGGCGCCCTCGAGGTCGTCCTCGACGAGGCCCGTCGCGAGGAGACCGCCGACGAGCTCGACGACGTCGTGCGCCGGATGCGTCGGGCCGCGGCGAAGGGGGATGGTCCCGCCGTCTCCGACGCGGACCAGCACTTCCACGAGGTGCTCGTCGAGGCCTCGGGCAGCCCGCGCCTCATCCGGGCGATGCGCACCCTGCTCGTCGAGACCCGCATGTGCCTCGGCGAGCTGCGCACGACCTATGGCGACCTCGAGACCCAGGTGCACGAGCACGAGGAGCTGCGCACGGCGATCCTCGAGGCCAGCCCGGCGAAGGCCAAGGCGGCCCTCCAGGCACACCTCGACGACGCCGTCAGCCGCCTCGTCGACAAGCGCGAGGCCGCACGACCTTAAGGAAATGCGACCGCCGGCTCGACCCCCTTCGCCTCCTCCCAACCCTGCAAAACCCTAGGGTTTTGGAGGGTTTGGAGTGGCGAACTCTGCAAAACCCTAGGGTTTTGCAGGGTTACGGATGGCGGACCCTGCATTGCCGTTGGGCAATGCAGAGTCGCGGCAGCCGTCAGGGGATGACGATCTGCGCGCCCTCCAGCGCGTGCAGGTTGCTCGACGCGAGCGCAAACCCGCTCTGCCGCATGGGGATCCGGTCGCAGATCCAGCGCTCGGCGAGGACGGCGACCTTGGCGCGCATCTCCCCCGAGAGCCGGTCGAAGGAGTCCTGCGGGTCGCAGCCGACCTGGCCCTGCAGCAGCCACCACGCCCATGCGGCCGCACCGGCATTGGCGATGAAGTCGGGCACGACGACGACACCGCGGGCAACGAGCGCGTCCTCGGCGCCCCACGTCGTCGCAGCGTTGGCGGCCTCGACGACGACCCGGGCCGCGACCGCGTCGACGTTGTCCTCACGGATCGCGTAGGAGACGGCGGCCGGGACGAAGATGTCGGCCGCGATGCCGACGATGGCCTCGCGCGGCAGCTGCTGCACGTGCGCCGGCACCCGCGCCCGGTCGATCTCGCCGTACTCGTCGCGCAGGTCGAGCAGGGCGGGCACGTCGAGTCCCGCCGGGTCGACGAGCGTGCCACGCGCGTCGGCGAGTGCCGTCACCCGGGCCCCGGCCTCGTGGAGGTACCAGGCCGCGCCGCCACCCATCGTGCCGACGCCCTGGATCGCGATCGTCGTCTCCGGGATCGCCCAGCCGAAGCCCTCGGCCGCGCCCAGGCAGGCCTCCGCGACGCCGTAGCCGCCGATGACGTCACCGAGCGGGTAGCCGTCGTCGGTCATCACCTCGAGGCCGGCCTGCACGCGCGCCAGCGTCTCCTCGGGCTGCGGCGAGCGCGAGATCGCCGCGTGGAAGGACTGCGAGAGGCCCACCTCGGCGAAGACGTCGTCGATGAGCTGCTGCGTCACGCCGAGGTCCTCGGCGGTGACCCACCGGCCGTCGAGCCACGGCCGCATCTCGGAGAAGAATCGAGTGAGGACACCGAAGGCCCGCGGGTCCTTCGGGTCGAAGTCCACGCCCCCCTTCGCCCCGCCGACGGGCAAACCGAAGGCCGCCGTCTTGGTGGCCATGCCACGCGCCAGGTCGCCGACCTCGCTGATCGTGCAGCCGGGCCGCATGCGGGTGCCGCCGGTGGCGATGCCGCCGACGAGGGTGTGGACGACGAGGTAGCCGTGCGCACCGGTGACCGGGTCGACCCAGGTGATCTGGTGCGCGGGCTCGCGGTCGACGAAGTCGTGGGCGGGGTTGGTCGTGTGGGTCGTCGTCACGTCGTGACCACCTCTCGAAGGGGGGAGCAGTCCGGCTGCGGTGGGGAGCCGTACGGCCAGCGTCAGCGCGTGACCTGCTTCACGTCCAGTTACAGAAGGTGCACGTGATCGTGCACCGACGCTGCACGGTCGCCGCCTCCCCCGCCACGAGCGGCCCGCGGCCTACTGTGGGCGGATGGAGCTGTCCCTGCGACGTCTGCAGATGCTGCGCGAGCTCCACCGGCGCGGCACGGTGACCGCTGCCGCCCAGGCTCTGCACTACAGCCCGTCGGGCGTCTCGCAGCAGCTCGCCCAGCTCGAGCGCGAGGTCGGGGTCAAGCTCATCGAGAAACACGGCCGCCGGGTCCAGCTCACCGAGCTCGGCCTGCTCCTGTCCGACCACGCCGAGGAGATTCTCGGCTCCGTCGAGCGGGCCACCGCGGCCATCGAGGCGGCGCAGGCGGGCATCACCGCGCGCCTGACCGTCGGCGTGTGGGCGTCGGTCGCCTCCGGTCTGCTGCCGCGCGCCCTGTCGGCGCTGCACCTCGACCACCCCGGCATCGAGGTGCGCACGAGCGAGCTCGCCCCCGAGGAGACGGCCGACGCCGTGCGTGACGGCCTGCTCGACCTGTCCTTCGTCATCGACTACTCCAGCCACACCATCGACCCCGACCCGGCGCTCCAGCGCACGGTCGTCGCCGTCGAGCGCCTGCACGCCGCCGTGCCCGAGGGGGCGATCACCGGCGAGACGGTGGCGCTCACCGACCTCGCGGACTTCCCGTGGATCCTCGCCGGGCCGAGGTCGCACTTCGGTCGGGCGGTGCGGGTCTGGTGCCACGAGCGCGGCTTCGAGCCGCGCATCGCGCACACGGTCGAGGAGCAGTTCACCGCGCTGGCGATGATCGCCGGTGGCCTCGGGGTCACCCTCGTCTCCGACCTCGGCCTGACGCTGCTGCCGCCGGGCGTCGACGTCATCCCGCTGGACGAGCCGGTGCTGCGGACCGTCTCCATCGCCCATCGGGCGACGACGTCACCGCGCCCGTCCATCGACCTCTTCGTCGAGGCCGTCCGCACGGCGGCCGCCGAGCAGGGGCTGGCGGCTGGCCCGCCGGCTCCCCCCTTCGCCCCCGGGGTCTAGTCCCGACCGCGGGCGAGGAGCAGGCCCAGACCGGCGCCGACCTGCCAGACGACGACCGCGTAGACGGCCGTCCTCTCCGCGGTCCCGAAGCCGACCGCATTGGTCAGGGCGAGCACCCAGCCGAGCGCGCAGACCGCCGTGCACGCCGCGGTCCAGGCGGCCAGCGCGCGGTGGCGCCACAGGGCGCCGGTGAGGGCCGCGAGGAGGACGAGCCCACCGCCGATGGCCAGGAGCGCGCCGGCCCCGTGCACGGTCGCGCCGGCGGGCGAGAGGCCGACGAGGACGAGCCCCGCGGAGTAGACGGCGACGAGCGGGAGCACGAGCCACCGCCACCGCGGGACGAAGGGAGCCAGCACCCACCCCGCGAGCAGGGCCCGCAGGCCGGAACCGATGAAGGTCGCGTTCATCACCGCGTGCCGGGTCGAGACCGCACCGTCGGGCATCTCGAAGGGCACCCCCAGCGCGCTGATCGCGTCGACGGTCAGGTCGTAGGGGCGCCCCTGCCAGCCCGCGAGCGCCCACGCCTCTCCGGCGAAGTACAGCGCGGCCAGCAGGAGCAGCAGGCCCCCGAGTCGGCGACGGATCACGCGGAGGACGAAGGGGGGTCCGCCGGCGGTGCGCCGGGACCGGCCTCGCCGGCAGCCGCCACATCGGGACCAGCCTCGTCGGCAGGCCCGGTCGCAGGACCGGCACCGGCGCCGGGCTCGGGCCGCTGGTCGGCGACGAGGTCGACGCCGGCCGCGAGGCCGGAGCGCACCTTGCCCAGCAGGTCGGTGGCCTTGCCGCCGGTCACCCGGTCGATCTCGCCCTCGGCGTGGCCGAGCCACTCGTGCGCCTGCTCGCGGTGCGCGTCGACGAAGCCGCCGGCCGCGCTCACCGCGTCCTGGGCGAGCTTCGCCGCAGCCGCACCCGCCTGGGCGAGGTGCTTGTCGAGCTCGAGGTCCTCGATGGCTTGGCGTGCATCGCGCTTGCCCTCGGTCACGGGAGTCACGCCCCCTTCGTCGTCAGGTGCTCGTCGAGCCAGCCGATGACGCGCTCGGTGACCTCATCACGCACGGTGTCGTTGAGCAGCTCGTGGCGACCCTCGGGATAGAGCTCGAGGGTGACGTCACGAACCCCGGCATCGCGGTACCAGTCGGCGACCTTGCGCACGCCGTCGCCACCGACGGGGTCCGCGGCACCGGAGAGGACGAAGATCGGCAGGTCGACGGGGGTGCGAGCCGCCATCTTGGGCAGGGAGTTGACCCCGCCGAGCAGGTCGGCGTAGAAGCCGGCGGTGAAGACCTCGCCGCAGCGCTCGTCGTCGATGTAGGCCCGCACCTCGGCGGGGTCGCGCGAGAGCCAGTCGAAGTCGGTGGCGGCGGGCGCGAAGGCCTTGTTGTAGGAGCCGAAGGTCAGGGAGTTCATCAGGCGCGAGGTCGCGCGGCGACCGCGCACCCGGGACTCGACCTTGGCGACGACCTCGCCGACCCGGCCGAGGAGGCCCGCGTCGCTCGCGGTCCCGCTGAAGACGGCACCCGCGAGGTCGTGCCCGTAGCGGGTGACGTAGTCGCGGCCGAGCAGCGAGCCCATCGAGTGGCCGAAGAAGAAGAGGGGCAGGCCGGGGTGGGCCGCGAGGGCGGCCTCGGCGACCGCGTGCATGTCGTCGACGGCGGCGTCCCAGCCGTGGTCGTCGGCGAAGTAACCCCGCTCCTCCGGCAGGCTCGAGGTCTCGCCGTGCCCCCGGTGGTCGTGGATCCACACGGCGTAGCCGGCGTCGGTGAGCGCCTGGGCGAAGCGCGCGTAGCGCGCGGAGTGCTCAGCCATGCCGTGGGCCAGCTGCACGACCCCCTTCGCCTCGCCGTCAGGCAGCCAGGTGCGGACGAAGAGGGCGAGCCCGTCGTGCGGGGAGGTGACGGTCGTCGTGTCGGCGCGCATGCGCCTCACCCTAGCGACGGGTGGACTCAGGCGATGCACAGTTGACGGTGCAATAATTCGCCCCGATCCGGCCCCCAGACCCGAGGGACTCATGAGCAGCAAGAAGAAGTCCGTGTCCGCCCGCGACGAAAAGCTCGCCGCGGCCCGCAAGCAGCAGCAGGCCTCCGAGCGTCGACGCTCCGCGCTCATCGCGGGGGCCGCCGGCCTGGCGATCGTCATCATCGCGGCCGCGGTGACCTGGGCGATCCTGGGCGAGCGCGACGAGCGCCAGGCAGCCGGTGACCTGTCGGGGGTCAAGACCTTCGACTACAAGGGTGGCAACCACGTCGACGGCAAGATCGACTACAAGGAGTCGCCGCCGGTCGGCGGCGAGCACAACGCCGTCTGGCTCAACTGCGGCACCTACGACGAGCCCGTGCCCAACGAGCACGCCGTCCACGCCCTCGAGCACGGCGCCGTGTGGATCACCTACGACCCCGAGCTGCCCGAGGCCGACGTCAAGAAGCTCGACGACGCCCTGCCCGACACCTACACGGTCCTCTCGCCCTACGAGGGCAAGATGCCGAGCAAGATCGTCCTCTCGGCCTGGGACCACCAGCTCTCCGTCGACTCGGCCGACGACCCGCGGATCAAGGGCTTCATCAAGGAGTACCGCCAGGGCGAGCAGACCCCCGAGCCGGGCGCGGCCTGCACGGGTGGGGTGACCCCCGAGACGAGCCTCGTCAAGTGACCCCCAAGGTCGTCCTCGCCGTCGTCGTCGCGCTCGCGCTCGGCCTGCTCGGCGGGCTGTCCCTCAGCCGCACCGGCGGGGACGACCACCCGGGTGACCGCAGCGTCGCCGCGGGCTTCGCCCGCGACATGCAGACCCACCACGACCAGGCCGTCGAGATGTCGTGGATCGTCTACGACCGCACCGACGACACGCTCGTCCGCTCGCTCGCCTACGACATCGCCCGCACCCAGTCACACCAGTCCGGACAGATGGCCGGCTGGCTGCAGGTCTGGGGGCTGTCCCCCACCGGGCCCGGCGAACCGATGGACTGGATGAAGGGCCTGGGCCACGACCACGGCGCCGAGGCCACCGAGCTCGGCGAGGACGGCCTCATGCCGGGCATGGCGACCCCGGAGGAGATCACGAAGCTCGAGGGGCTGCGCGGCAGGCGGGCCGAGGTCTACTACCTCCAACTGATGATCCGCCACCACAAGGCCGGCGTCCCCATGGCCGAGGCCGCCCGCGACAGCTCCGGCAACCGGGCCGTCGAGACGCTCGCGTCGTCGATCATCAAGAGCCAGACGACCGAGGTCGAGACGATGACCAATATGCTCAAGGAGCGCGGCGCCAAGCCACTACCGGGATGATCTCCCGGGCGCACGAATCCGGGGGTAGACCATGACATCGACGACGACACTGGATCAGCGATCCGCGGTGCACCGCGTCCTCACGTACGCCACCTGCGTCTTCGCCTTCGTGGCGTGGCCCTTCGTGCCATACGCAGCAGCTGGAGCAGCCCTGCTGAGCATCGCCTTCCTGGCCCTGTGGACTCCCGCCAGTTCGGTGGAACGCTGGTCCGTCCAGGCCGTGGCGACCTTTGCCTTCGTCGCCGCCGTTGCAGTGTGGTTCGCGACGCCCGTGGGCATCTCCGGCTGAGCCGACGCCGAGCCCCTCCCCGCTCCCTGAGGAGCTTGCGCAGCAAGCGTCTCGAAGGGAGTGTGACCCCATGGACTTCGGGATCGAGACGATCAGGGCAGCCGCCGAGCGACTCGAGGGCCGGGTGCGGCGCACCCCCCTGCTCTCCTCCCCGATGCTCGACGAGCTCTGCGGCGCAACGGTGCTCGTCAAGGCCGAAGCCCTCCAGCTCACCGGGTCCTTCAAGATCCGCGGTGCGCTCAACACGCTGCTGTCGCTGAGCGACGAGGAGCGAGCCGCCGGTGTCCTCGCCTTTTCCACCGGCAACCACGGCCAGGCCGTCGCTGCGTCGGCACGCATGACGGGCTCGACGGCGACGATCGTCATGCCGCAGGACGCGCCGCGGATCAAGGTCGACGGCTGCCGCTGGTGGGGCGCCGAGGTCGTCTTCTACGACCCCGCCACGCAGGACCGGGAGGTCGTCGGCCGTGAGCTCGTCGAGCAGCGCGGGCTGACCCTCGTGCACCCCTACGACGACCCGCGCGTGATGTCCGGCCAGGGGACCGTGGGTCTCGAGATCGTCGACCAGCTGCGCGAAGGGGGTCACTCGCCTGACGCGGTCATCGTCCCGTGCAGCGGTGGCGGGCTCTCGTCCGGCGTCATCACGGCGGTGCGGGAGACGTACCCGGGGGCGGCTCCCTTCGTCGTGGAGCGGGATGGCTACCCCAAGATGGCGCGCTCGCTCGCCTCCGGGCGGGTGGAAAAGGTGCCTGCCGTGCCGGTCTTCCTCGACGCCATCGGCTCGCCGACGGTCGGCGAGCACACGCTCGCCGCGCTCTCCCGGCACGAGGTGACCGGCCTCGAGGTCACCGACGACCAGGCGCGGGTCGCGATGCGTGAGTCGGCCCGCACGCTCAAGCTCGTCGTCGAGCCCGGCGGGTCCGCGGCGCTGGCCGCGCTCATCGCGCAGCGGGAGCGCTTCGCCGGGCAGACCGTCGTCGTCGTGGCGAGCGGCGGCAATGTCGACGCCTCGGTCATGGCCGAGGTGTTCGCCGCTCCCTGAGTGGGTCCCACGTGCCGCGTGGGCGGCCGCCCGCGGCCGTCTCGAAGAATCAGTCCCGGGGCACCGTCGCGACCTGACCCGCCCGCTCGAGACTCTCCGCGACGAAGCCGCTCGCCTTGAGCTCGGCGACGATCTCGTCGAGCTCGGTCACGAGCCGCTCGGGCCGCTCCCGCGGGACGGCCACGGCCTGACGGATCGCCTGGAAGGCCGGCTCGAGCACCGTCAGCCCGTGCTCCTGCGCATAGGCCGTGATCGGCTGGCGCACACCGGAGAGGACATCGGCTCCCCCTTCGTAGGCCTGCTCGACCTCGTCACCACGCACGATCGTCGCGTGCTCGATGGTGCGGGTCAGGTAGAGGTCGTAGGCGGACCCGCGGCGGGTGGCGATGGTCGTCCCCGGCCGGTCGACGTCGACGATGGTGAGCGAGGCGTCTCTGGTGGCGAAGACGCCCTCGATCTGGACGTAGTGGGTCGTGAAGCGCACGCCCTCCTCCCGCGCCGGCTCGATCGCGAGGAAGCCGAGGTCCGCTCGCCCGTCGACCAAGGCCGCGTAGGCGTCACGGGCCGCGGTGACGGGCAGCAGCTCGACGTCGACCCCGAGACGGGCCGCGACCTCCCGGGTGATGTCGACCGTGACGCCGGTGGGCTCCTGCGGCGTCCCCTGCACGAGGACGGGGTTGCCGAGGTTGATGACGGCGCGAAGGGGGCCGGTCGGGCAGAGGTCGGCGCGGAGCGTGTCCGAGGTGGTGGGCATGGTCCATGTATACCGGGGCATCGCCGACGCTCGCCGCCGTGCTCGCGGGCCCTACTCCCCCATGACGCCGGCCAGCTGGTCCGCTGCGAGCTCGCGGTCGGCGTAGACGAGACGGACGGCGGCCGGGTCGGGGTTGCCGGCGTCGGGGCCGCGGTGCTGGAGCGTCAGGCCGAGCTTGTCGACGACCCGCCGGGATGCGTGGTTGTGCTCGAGGAGGTAGGCGACGACGGGCACGTCCCGCACGGTGGGCGCCGCCTCGAGCGCGGGACGGGCGGCCTCGGTGGCGAGGCCCTGGCCGTGGGTCTCGGCGCCGAAGCGGTAGCCGAGGTTCCACCAGGCCGCGCGCGGCGAGCACCCGACGTGACCAATGACGGCGGCGTCGTCGTGACCACGCACGATCCAGGGTCCGAGCCCGACGTCCCGCCAGGCGACGGTCCAGGCGTCGAGCATCCGCGCGGTCTGCTCGACCGTCGTGTGGCGCAGGGACGGGAAGTGCGTCCACACCCGCGGGTCGGAGTAGATCGCGAAGAGCTCCGCCAGGTCGTCTCGGCTCGGGGCGTCGAGCCGCAGTCGCTCGGTCGTCAGGTGACGCAGGTCGGTCATGAGTCGAGTCCACCACGCTCGACCGACACCGCTCGGACGTGCCCTGTGGACCGGGGACGTCACGCTGTCGTCCCGCCCGGATACGGTCTGACCGTGGCCCTCCATCTCCACCGCGCGCAGCGCACCGACACCCTCGCCGACGAGCTCGGCGGGCTGCTGGCGAGCCCGCTGCCCGACCCCTTCGCCCAGGAGGTCGTCGTCGTGCCCGAGCAGGGCATCGAGCGGTGGTTGGCCCAGCGGCTGTCCCACCGTCTCGGCCGGGGCGAAGGGGGTCAGGACGGGGTGTGCGCCGGCGTCACCTTCCTGCGGCCGCGCTCTCTCGTCACGATGCTCACCGGGCGAGACGACGACGACCCGTGGCTGCCGCAGCACCTCGTCTGGCCGCTGCTCGAGGTCATCGACGCCGGGCTCGGGCAGCCGTGGTGTGCGACGCTCAGCCGGCACCTCGGACACGGCACCGACGACCCCGACGGCACCCGCGCCGGCCGCCGGTACTCGGTCGCGCTGCGCCTGGCCCGACTGCTCCACCGCTACGGGCAGAGCCGGCCCGCGATGCTCACCGACTGGCACGAGGGGCGCGACACCGACGGCACCGGCGCACCGCTCGACCACGACCTGATCTGGCAGGCCGAACTGTGGCGACGCCTCGTCGGCGTCGTCGACGCGCCGCCGCCGGACGTGCGGCACGCCGAGACGGTGGAGCGGCTGCGTGGCGACGGCACGGAGCTCGAGCTGCCGGAGCGGCTCTCGCTCTTCGGGCACACCCGGCTCGCGGTCACCGAGGTCGAGCTGCTGCACGCCCTCGCCAGCAGCCGTGACGTGCACCTGTGGCTGCCCCAACCCTCGCCCGACCTGTGGGAGCGACTGGCTCCCTTCGCCGCCGAAGGTGTCGTGGCCCGCGAGGACGACGCCACGAGCGACCTCGTCCGGCACCCGCTGCTCGCCTCTCTCGGCCGGGACTCGCGCGAGCTGGTGCGGGTGCTGGGGACGGGGGGCGAAGGGCCGGGGTCTCGAGGCTCGGCCGCGGACGGCCTCACACCGCCTACGCGGAGCGTGGGACCCAGACCAACGGAGAGGGCGAGTGGGGAGGCGCGGTCGGTGCTCGAGTGGCTGCAGGCCGACCTACGCGACGACCACGTGCCCGATGAGGCCGAACGATCGAAGCGGTCGGTGCTCCCCGACGACCGGTCGGTCCAGGTGCACGCCTGCCACGGGCCGGCGCGGCAGGTCGAGGTGCTGCGCGAGGTGCTCGTCGGCCTGCTCGACGACGACCCGACCCTCGAGCCGCGCGACGTGCTCGTCATGTGCCCCGACGTCGAGACCTATGCGCCGCTCATCGGCGCGGCCTTCGGCCTCGGCGAGCACGGCACCGACGCCGACGGCGTCGACACCCACCCCGCCCACCGGCTGCGGGTGCGCCTGGCCGACCGGTCGCTGCGGGCCACCAACCCCCTGCTCGACGTCGCCGACCGCGTCGTCGGGCTCGCCGGCGGGCGCCTCACCGCGAGCGAGGTGCTCGACCTCGCGGCGAGCGGACCGGTCCGGCGCCGCTTCGGCCTCGACGACGACGACCTCGCGACGATGACCCGCTGGGTCAGCGACTCCGGCATCCGGTGGGGCTACGACCAGGCGGGGCGGGCCCCCTTCGCCCTCGACGTGGAGCCGCAGGGGACCTGGCGTTTTGGCCTCGACCGGCTCCTCGTCGGCGTCACCGTCTCCGCCGACGGTCCGCTGCAGGTCGGCGGCGTCATGCCCCTCGACGACGTCGGCAGCGGGTCGGTCGACCTCGTCGGCCGGGTGAGCGAGCTGCTCGCCCGGATCGGTGAGGGACTCGACCGGCTCGAGCACGCCGGCCCGGCCACCGAGTGGATGGGCGCCCTCACCGAGACCGTCCTCTCGCTGACCGACGTGCCCCCGCGCGAGCGCTGGCAGGTCGGCGACCTCCAGCGCACCCTCGGCTCCGCCGCCCGGCACGCCAGCGACGACGTGCCGCTGCGCCTCGCCGACGTGCGGGTGCTGCTCGCCGACCAGCTGGCGGGGCGCCCGAGCCGGGCGAGCTTCCGGACCGGCGGCCTCACCGTGTGCACGATGACGCCGATGCGCTCGGTGCCGCACCGCGTCGTGTGCCTGCTGGGCATGGACGACGACTCCTTCCCTCGCCAGCAGGCGATCGACGGCGACGACGTGCTCGCGCGCCGCCCGATGACGGGCGAGCGCGATGCCCGCAGCGAGGACCGCCAGCTGCTCCTCGACGCCGTCCTCGCCGCCCGCGAGCGCCTCGTCATCGCCTACACCGGCGCCGACGAGCACAGCGGCGAGCCCTGCCCGCCCGCCGTGCCGCTCGGCGAGCTCCTCGACGCCGCCCGTGAGACGACGAGCTGCCCGATCGAGGTCACGCACCACCCGCTGCAGCCCTTCGACGCGCGCAACCTCACCGTCGGCGGGCCCGGGGGCGAGCGACCCTTCAGCTTCGACCGCTCGGCCCTGCTCGCCGCCCGCGCCGCGGTCGGCGAGCGCACCCCGCCCGGGCGACTCGTCACCGCTCCGCTGCCGACCGGGGTCATCACCGATGTCGGCCTGGCCGATCTCATCGCCTTCTACGACAACCCTGCGCGCGGGTTCCTGCGTGACCGGCTGCAGGTCGGCGTGAGCCGCGAGGCCGACGAGGTGAGCGACCGGCTGCCGGTCGAGCTCGACGGGCTCGAGAAGTGGGCCGTCGGCGACCGCGCCCTGCGCGCCCGCATCGCCGGCCAGGACCCGCGCTCGATCTACCAGGCGGAGCTGCTGCGCGGCGCGCTGCCACCCGCCGGGCTCGGCGAGGCGACGCTCGAGGAGATCGGCCGCGCCGTCGAGCAGCTCATGGGCCAGCTCGCACTCGGGCCACCCGAGGACCCGCGCTCGGTCGACATCGAGGTCACCCTGCCCGGCGACCGTCGCCTCACCGGCACCGTGGACGGCGTCCGCGGTCTGCACCTCGTCGACGTCACCTACTCCCGGCTCGGGGCCAAGCAGGTCATGGCCGCGTGGATCCGCCTGCTGGCGCTCACCGCTGCCGGCGCGGACGACGAGGGCTGGCAGGCCTCGACCCTCGGCAAGGGCTCGCGGGGCAAGGTCGCGCGCACGAGCTATGGAGTGCTGCCCCGCGATGCCGCCCGCTCGCACCTGACGACCCTGCTCGACGTCTTCGCCCTGGGCCAGACCGCGCCGCTGCCCCTGCCGGTCAAGACCGCGCACGCGTGGGCCCAGGCGGTGAGCCGGAACCCCACACGCACCCGGCTCGCCCAGCAGCAGGCGGCCAAGGAGTGGGAGGCGTCGCTGCTCAAGAACGGCGACGTCATCCCGGGCGAGCGGGACGACTCCTGGTGGCGCCTCGTCCACGGGCGCGAGGCCCCCTTCGACGTGCTGCTGCAGACCCTCGCCGGCCCGGGCACCGACCTGGCCAGCCTCGCCCCGCGGGTGTGGGCACCGGCGCTCGACAACGTGGGGAGCACGGCATGAGCGCACTCACCCCCTTCGACATCGCCGGCGAGCTGCCGACGGGCACGGTCCTGCTCGAGGCGAGCGCCGGCACGGGCAAGACGTGGACGATCGGCGCGCTCGTCGCCCGGCACGTCGCCGAGGGAGTGGTGCGGCTCGAGGACATGCTCGTCATCACCTTCAGCCGGGCCGCCTCCCGCGAGCTGCGCGAGCGCGTCCGGGAGCACCTGCGGCACGTCCACCGGCTCGTCGCCGACCCCGCCCTGCCGACCGACGACGAGGTCGTCACGCTGCTGCGCCAGGGCACCGCCGACGAGGTCGCCGAGCGGGCTCGACGGCTGCGCGACGCGCTGACCCACTTCGACGCGGCGACGATCGCGACGACGCACCAGTTCTGCCAGCTCGTGCTGCGCGGGCTCGGGGTCGCCGGCGACACCGACCAGCACGCCCGCCTCGTCGAGGACCTGTCGGACCTGCGGGACGAGGTCGTCGACGACCTCTACGTCCGTGGCTTCGCGAAGGGAGGGCCAGCCGCCTTCTCCCGCAAGCGCGCCGGCGAGATCGCCCGAGCCGTCACCGAGAACCCGCACGCCGAGCTCGACCCGAGCGCCCTCGACGGGCTGAGCGCCGACGCGCGCAGCCTGCGCTTCGCCCACCTCGTTCGCGCGGAGCTCGACCGGCGCAAGCGCCGCCTCGGCGTCCTCGGCTACGACGACCTGCTCTCCCACCTCGCCGCCGCCCTCGAGGACGAGGACTCTCCCGCACGCGAGCGGATGCGCCAGCGCTGGCGGGTGGTGCTCGTCGACGAGTTCCAGGACACCGACCCGGTGCAGTGGCAGATCCTCGACCGGGCCTTCAGCGGGCACAGCACCCTCGTGCTCATCGGTGACCCCAAGCAGGCGATCTACGGGTTCCGCGGCGGCGACGTCGACACCTATCTCACCGCCGCCGAGTCGGCGACGACCCGGCACACCCTCGGGGTCAACCACCGCTCCGACGGTCCTCTCGTGCGCAGCCTCGGGGTCCTGCTCGGCGGGGCGCAGCTCGGCGACGAGGAGATCGTCGTGCACCAGGTGAGCGCCGCCCGTGACGGCTCGCGCCTCGGCATCGCCGACGGCACCGCCCCCGACGGACAGCTCGCCCCCGTGCGGCTGCGCGCGGTGCCGAGCGCCCGCGTCGAGCAGCCCGGGCAGAACATCTCGATCGCCACCGTCCGCCCGCTCGTCGCCGCCGACTGCGCGGCCGAGATCACCCGGCTGCTCGCCGGCCGCACGACCTTCGACGGGCGCCCGCTGCGGGCGGGCGACATCGCCGTGCTCGCCCACACCCGCAAGCAGCTCGACACCGTGCGCTCCGCCCTCACGGCCGTCGGGCTGCGCTCGGTCATCGTCTCGAGCGAGAGCATCTACGACTCCGTGGCCGCGGAGCACTGGCTCACCCTCCTCGAGGCGATGGAGCTGACCCACCGCGCCGAGCGGGTGCGCGCGGCGGCGCTCAGCCCCTTCGTCGGGGCCACCGCCACCGACCTCGACGCCCGCGGCGACGACCTGACCGAAGAGGTCGCGCACCGGCTGCGCACCTGGGCCGCCCTGCTCGGGCGACGCGGCGTGGCCGCCGTGCTCGCCGCAGCGACCGCCGACGGGCTCGACGCCCGCGTCCTCGGCCGCACCGACGGCGAGCGCCTGCTCACCGACCTGCGGCACATCGGCGAGACCCTCCACCAGCGGGTCGTCACCGAGGGCGACGGCCTCGCCTCGCTCACCGCCTGGCTGCGCGAGCGCATGGCCGCCAGCCGCAAGGAGGAGCGCGCCCGTCGCCTCGACAGCGACGCCGACGCGGTCCACCTCGCGACGATCCACGCGAGCAAGGGCCTGCAGTACCCCGTCGTCATGCTGCCCTTCGTGTGCGACCGCTGGCTGCCGCGGCCCGACGTGCTGCACTTCCACCGCGCCGACCGCACCCGGGCGCTCGACATCGGCATCACCTCCGACGACGGCCGCTCCGACCGCCTCGCCCGAGCCGCGGCGGAGGAGAGCGGCGAGTCGCTGCGGCTGCTCTACGTCGCGCTCACCCGCGCGCAGAGCCAGGTCGTCACGTGGTGGTTCCCCTCGGCTCAGAGCACCGGCCCGTCGCCGCTGCACCGCATCCTGCTCGGCCGCACCCAGGGGCAGGCCGAGGTCCCGCCGAAGCACCCGGTGCCCGGCGACGAGACCCTGCAGGACCGGCTCGCCGACTGGGAGCGGCGGGGTGCGCTGCGGGTCGAGTACGTCGACCGGCCCGCCCCCGTGACGATGTCGCAGCCGCAGCCGGTGACCGACCTGTCGGTCCGCGACTTCACCCGCACCGTTGACGACGCCTGGCGCCGGACCTCCTACACCGCGCTCACCCGCCCCCTCGAGGAGGTCCCCCGGGCCAGCGCCGAGGAGCTCGTGGCCAGCGAGCCGGAGGTCACCGACCGTCAGGACGAAGGGGGTCCCGCTGACCTCGTCGTGGCGGGCGGGGCCGACGCGGCGGGGGCTGCGGGAGGCGAGGGTCATCTCCCTTCGCCCATGGCGGAGCTGCCCGTCGGAGCGGGCTTCGGCTCGCTCGTCCACGCGGTGCTCGAGGAGGCCGATGCGCAGGCGGAGGACCTGCTCGGCGAGCTGCGGGCGCACATCGAGGAGCAGATCATCGCCTGGCCGGTGCCCGACCTCGACCGGGACGCCCTCGCCGCGGCGCTCGTCGAGGTCATCGAGACCCCGCTCGGGCCGCTGGCTCCCGGCACCCGGCTGCGCGACGTCGGGGCGCGGGACCGGCTGTGCGAGATGGACTTCGAGCTGCCGCTCGGCGGTGGCGACGTCGCCCCGCCGCCCAGCGACGACGGCGCCGTGCTCGGTGACCTCGCCGCCCTCATGCGCGAGCACCTGCCGGCAGACGACCCGGTGCTGCCCTTCGCCGACGTGCTCGACGACCCCGTGCTCGGTGACCAGGCGCTGCGCGGATACCTCACCGGCTCCGTCGACATCGTCCTGCGCCTCGGCGAGCGGCACCTCGTCGTCGACTACAAGACCAACTGGCTCGGGCCCGTCGACACCCCGCTGACGACGGCCCACTACGACCCGACGGCGCTGCGCGAGGCGATGACGCACTCGAGCTATCCGCTCCAGGCGATCCTCTACGGGGTCGTGCTGCACCGCTTCCTGAGGTGGCGGCAGCCGGGCTACGACCCGCACCGGCACCTGGGCGGCGTGCTCTACCTCTACCTGCGAGGCATGGCCGGGGAGCGGACACCGCTCGTCGACGGGCACCCGACGGGCGTCTTCTCGTGGGCACCACCGGTCGAGCTGATCGAAGGTGTCTCCGACCTGCTCGACGGGCGCCGGCCCGCGGGCGTGGGCGTGGGCGCGGCCACGAATGAAGGGGTGGACCGATGACCGAGGTGCTCGACCGCTACGACCGCCGCGTCGCCCGCACCGCCACCGGCGAGCTCGCCGAGCTCAACGCCGCAGGCGTCATCGAGGCCGCCGACGTCCACGTCGCCAGCCGGCTCGCGACGCTGGTGGGCGAGGAAGATCCCCTGGCACGGGTGACGCTCGCGCTCGTCGTGCGGGCGGCCCGAGAGGGCTCGACGAGCCTCGACCCGGAGCACGCCCGCGAGCTGCTCGCCGAGGCATTCGAGGTGACTGCGACCGACTATCCGGTCGGGGACACCTCCACCCAGCGGCCGGGCGCGGTCGAGGACACCTCCACCCAGCAGTCGGGCGCGGTCGAGCTGCCGCCGACGCCCGAGTGGCTCGAGCAGGTGCGGGGCAGCGCACTCGCCGAGGCAGGAGTGCTGCTCGTCGAGCACGACCTCGTCTACCTCGACCGCTATCACCGCGAGGAGGTCCAGGTAGCCCAGGACCTGCAGCGCCGGGCCGAGACGCCGGCCCCCGAGGTCGACGAGCAGATGCTCGAGGCGGGACTGGAGCGCGTCTTCCCCAGCACGGGCTGGGGCGAGCAGCGCGACGCGGTCCGGGCTGCCGCCGGGCGCCTGACGACCGTGCTCGCCGGTGGCCCGGGGACCGGCAAGACCTCCACCGTCGCCGGGCTGCTCACCCTGCTGCTCGAGCAGGCCGAGGCCACCGGTCACCGGCCGCGGATCGCCCTGGCCGCCCCGACCGGCAAGGCCGCCGCCCGGCTGCGCGAGTCGGTCCTCGGCTCCCTGGGCCACATGCCCGAGCAGGACCGGCAGCGCCTCGGCACCGACATCGAGGCCGTCACCGTCCACCGGCTGCTCGGGTGGCGGCCCGACAGCGGCAACCGCTTCAGGCGCGACCGGGGCAACCCGCTGCCCCACGACATCGTCGTCGTCGACGAGGCCTCGATGCTGTCGCTGACGCTCACCGCCCGCCTGCTCGAGGCCCTGCGCCCGAGCGCCCGGCTGCTCCTCGTCGGCGACCCCGACCAGCTCGCCTCGGTCGAGGCCGGTGCCGTGCTCGCCGACCTCGTCGCGGGCTACGGCGACGATGGCCCGGTGGCGCGCCTGCAGACCTCGCACCGCTTCGGCCACGAGATCGGCGCCCTCGCCGAGGCCGTGCGCGTCGGCGACGCCGACCGGGTGCTCGAGCTGCTCGCGCAGGCCGGCCCGGGTGGCCCGGTCGAGCACCTGCCGGTCGACGACGTCATCGAGGCCGACGAGGCCCTGCGCCCCCGGCTGCTCACCCACGCCGAGCGGCTGCGCGACCTCGCCCTCGCGGGCCGCTACGCCGACGTTCTCCGCGAGCTCGGCGAGCACCGGCTGCTGTGCGCCCACCGCGACGGACCGTGGGGCGTCGGGCCGTGGAACGATCGGGTCGAGCGCTGGCTCGCCGAGTCGAGCGACCACCTCGGTCGCCAGGTCGTCGGCCGGCCGCTGCTCGTGACGACCAACGACCGGGGCCTGGGCCTCTTCAACGGCGACACCGGCGTCATGGCGCTGCGGGCCGACCACCGCGTCGTCGGGGTCTTCGGCGAGCCGGACGCCCCGGTCGTCCACGCCGCCTCGACCCTGGGTGACGTCGACACCGCCCACGCACTGACGATCCACAAGAGCCAGGGCAGCCAGGCACGCTCGGTCACCGTGCTCCTGCCCGACGCCGACTCTCGCCTGCTCACCCGCGAGCTGCTCTACACCGCGATCACCCGCGCCCAGGAGTCGGTGACGCTCGTCGGCTCGGTCGAGGCCGTGCGGGCCGCGGTCACCCGGCGCACCCAGCGGGCGACCGGGCTGCGGCACCGGGTCTGACGCGCCCTACTCCGCGTGCAGCACCCGCAGCTCCTCGAGGACGACGGGCATGTCGCGGGCGAAGGCGCGGTCGTGGCTCGGGTGCTCGGTGAAGAACCGCTCGTGGACCTGCCGCCAGTGCTCGAGCGAGCGGTCCCCCTCGCCCTCCGCACGGGCGTGGTCGGCATCGACCTCGTCGAAGGGGACCACCCGCACCCGGGTCGTCACGACGAGCGCCCGCGGGCGGCCCGAGCCGTCGACGACGATGCCGAGCGTGCCCTCGGTGGGCAGGTCCTCCCCTTCGGCCTCGTAGTCCCAGAGCGCTGAAGCGGTCGCCGTCTTGTCCCCGGCGAGGACGAGCTCGAGCAGCTCGTCGGCCTGGTCGGGCGTCGCCCCGAAGGCCCATGCCGGCGGGCGGATCACCGCGAGCGGGTTGACCCCGGTGTAGGAGCTGACCTGCGCGAGGTCGGCGTGCTGCTGCGCGCGCTGCCAGAAGGCCTCGATCTCGTCCATGCCCCCATCGTGCCCTTCGAGGCTCGGCCGCGGGCGGCCTCGCACCTCAGGGATCGAGAACCACCCCGGCCGCGGGCGGCCTCGCACCTCAGGGATCGAGAACCACCTCGGCCGCGGCGGCCTCGCACCTCAGGGATCGAGAACCACCCCGGCCGTGGGGGCAGACGCGGACGCCCCCTTCGTCACGGGGAGGAGCCGTGACGAAGGGGGCGCCGAGTGCCCCAGGGTGGGTCAGGAGCCGTAGACCGAGCGGATGCCCTCACGGTCCGACGCGGTCATGCTCAGGTCGTCACTCGACCCGTTGCACTGCGGGTAGTGCATGATCGACGCCGAGTCGTAGGGGGTCAGCGGACGCCAGTTGTTGTCCTCGAAGCACGTGCCCGACTCGGGGCGGGTGTGCTCGTGACGGAAGCCGAGCGTGTGGCCGAGCTCGTGGGCGAGGATGTTGCTCGGGGTCCACGAGCCGGCGTTGAAGAGCTGGCTGGTGCTCACGAGGACGTTGCGGCTGCGCTTGGACGTGCTCGGGAAGAAGGCCCGCGCGATGTACTGCGTCGTTTTGGTCGGCTCGACCGAGAAGACGACGTTGTTGTTGCGCGTGGTGCAGCTCTTGTCCTGGCTGGAGACGTAGGTGAAGTTCACCCCGGAGGAGGCGGACTCCCACTGCGCGGCACCGCTGGCCATCGCGTCACGGACGCGGCCGTGGTCGGAGCCGAACTTCGTGCTGACGCAGTAGGTCAGGTTCTTGGCCTGCGTCGCGGTCCAGACGTCGTCCTTGCCGTAGACGGTGTTGACGATCAGAGCATCGCTCTGCTGCGGCGCGACGAGCTCCTGGTAGAACTCGCGCAGCTGCTTCTCGCCCTCCAGCGGGATGTCGCCGTTGACGATGTACTGGCGGTCCGCGTCCTGGTAGGTCTGCGTCTTGAACTCGTCGTACGTCGGCTCGTCGCTCGACGCGGCGTTGCTGACGCTCATGGCGCCCATCGACACGGTGGCGGCAATCGCCAGCACGCTCGCAACACGCTTCATCTGGTCATCCTTCGTCTCGTCGGAGGCGCGGTCGCGCCATCCGGGTGAAGGGAATGTATGACCGTGAAGGGCCCTCGCGGACCAGCGTCGGGTAAGGATCCGACCACCATCGTCGGGACTTCGTCAGGGTGCGGTCAGGCGAGGGTGGGGCACCCCCGGAGACAGGACGCCCCCTTCGCCCCGGGGAGGAAATCCGGGGCGAAGGGGGTATCCCTTCCCAGGGTGGTTCCCGAGCTGGGGGGAGAGGCTCAGGAACCGTAGACCGAGCGGATCCCCTCGCGATCCGCCGCGGTCATGCTCAGGTCGTCGGACGATCCGTTGCACTGGGGGTAGTGCATGATCGACGACGAGTCGTAGGGCGTCAGCGGACGCCAGTTGTTGTCCTCGAAGCAGGTACCGGCCTCGGGACGGGTGTGCTCGTGGCGGAAGCCGAGGGCGTGGCCGAGCTCGTGGGCCAGGACGTTCTGCGCGGCCCAGCCGGAGGAGAAGATCTGGTCCGTGTTGATCAGGACGTTGCGAGTCGACTTCGCGGTGCTCGGGAAGAAGGCGCGGGCGACGTAGCTCGCACCGCTCACCGGCTCCACGGAGAAGAGCACGTTGGAGTTGCGCGTGGTGCAGCTGGCGTCCTGGCTCGAGTCGTAGGTGAAGTCGACACCCGAGCTCGCGGACTCCCACTGGTTGCCGCCGGCCTGCATCGCGCTGACGATCGCCGCCTTGTCGGAGCCGAAGCTGTCACTCACGCAGTAGGTGAGGTTCTGCGCCTGGGTGGCGCTCCACACGTCGTCCTTGCCGTAGACCGTGTTGACGATGAGCTGGCTCTCGTACTGGGGGTTGACGAGCTCCTGGTAGAACTCGCGCAGCTGCTTCTCCCCCGCCAGCGGGATGTCCCCGTTGACGATGTACTGCTGGTCCGTCGGGTCCTGGTAGGTCTGTGCCTTGTACTCCTGGTAGGTCGGCTCGTCGCTCCCGTCGGCGTAGCCGAGGCTCGCCGCTCCCATCGAGATCGTGGCCGCGATACCCAGGACGGTTGCAGCGCGTGTGGTGGTGCGCTTCATGTGGCGTTTCCCTTCATCACCCGGCGACACGGTCGTATCGCCTTCGTGACGGGACGCTATGCGCCGCCCTCACCACGACTCCATCCTCGCGCCGTCAAGAGTCGGACAGGCGCCGTCAGGACTTCGTCAGGAGGGTCGAAGGGGGGTCAGCTCCCGGTCTCGCGGAGCCCGGCGACGATCTCGAGGGTGCGGATCCGCTGCGCCAGCTCCGGGGCGGGGTTGGTCATGATCAGCTCGTCGGCGTCGGCGAGGGCGGCGAAGTCGGCCAGCCCGCGGGCCACCTCGTCGGGGTTGCCGACGACCGTGTGGGTGAGCATGTGGCGGGCCTGGGCACCGACGTGGGTGTCCATGAGCGCCGTGACCATCTCCTCGTCGAGGCTGCCCGAGCCGACCCGGCCGGCGAGCATCCGCACCCGGGCCCGCAGGACCCGGTCGGCGGCCTCGACCGCCTCGGCGGAGTCGTCGGCGGCGATGACGTTGAGCGCCGCGATGACGTGCGGCTGCTGCAGCTGCTCGCTCGGGGTGAAGCGCTCGCGGTAGACCCGCACGGCCTGCTCGAGGGCGTCGGGCGCGAAGTGGGACGCGAAGGCATAGGGCAGGCCGTAGGCGGCGGCGAGCTGGGCGCCGAAGAGCGAGGAGCCGAGGATGTAGAGCGGCACGCGGGTGCCGCGGCCGGGGTAGGCGTGGATCCCGTCGACCTGCGACTCGTCGGCGAGATATCCCTGCAGCTCGCGGACGTCCTGCGGGAAGGCCTCGGCGGCGCGCGGGTCGGTGCGCAGCGCGCGCAGGGTCTGGCCGTCGGTGCCGGGGGCACGACCGAGCCCCAGGTCGATGCGGCCGGGGTGGAGCTCGGCGAGGGTGCCGAACTGCTCGGCGATGACGAGCGGCGAGTGGTTGGGCAGCATGATGCCGCCGGAGCCGACGCGGATCCGCTCGGTGCGCGAGGCGATGTGCGCGATGAGGACGGAGGTCGCCGCGGAGGCGATGCGCGACATGTTGTGGTGCTCGGCAAACCAGAGGCGCTCGAAGACCCCGAGGTCGTCCGCGCGCTGCGCGAGGGTGACGGTGTCGGCGAGCGCCTCGCTGATCGGCTGGTCGCGGCCCACGGTGGCCAGGTCGAGGAGGGAGAGCTTCGGGATCACACCCGTCGGCAACCCCGTGCACAGCGCACCTATTCCCGGCGCGACTGTCCACAGGCTCCCACCGGCGAAGGGGGTCGTCCCCAGGTCATCGCGTGGTCGGGAGGCGTGCGACCCAGCGCCTACGCTCCTGCACATGGAGATGGGGGCGGCACGCGAGATGGCACGGGGGCTCATGGACGAGCACGGCCTGCAGGGCTGGCATCTCGTCGTCGACCGGGCCAAGCGACGTGCCGGGGTGTGCCGTTCGGCCGATCGCACCATCGGGCTGAGCGGCCCGCTCACCGAGCTGCACTCGCCCGAGCAGGTGCGCGACACCGTGCTCCACGAGATCGCCCACGCCCTCGCCGGGCCGCGGGCCGGCCACGGCCCCCGGTGGCGCGAGATCGCGGCGGCGATCGGCGCCGTGCCGCAGCGCTGCCTGCCGAGCGATGCCCCGACCGTGGCCGGCGCCTGGGTCGGCACCTGCCCGGCCGGCCACACCATCGACCGGCACCGACGCCCCACGCAGGTCTCCTCCTGCCGGGAGTGCAGCCGCTCCTTCGACCCCGGGGCGATCTTCACGTGGACCCACCACGGGCAGCCGGCGGTCATGCCCCCTTCGTACCTGCAGCAGCTCGCCGCGATCCGTCTGGCGGCGGAGCGGGCCGGCTCAGGTGACCTCGTCGCCGTCGGCGACCGGGTGCGCATCCTCACCCCGGGGCGCTACCAGGGTGTCGTCGGCGTCGTCGTCAAGCGAGGTCGCACCCGCTTCCACGTGCGGCGGCGCGGGTCCGTGCTCACCGTCCCCTTCGACCACGTCGAGGCCGCCTGAGCCGCCTCGAGGCCGTCTTGAGGGGCCCCCGGGTGCGGGAGATCCGGGCAACTCGTGGTTGGCTGGTGGGGTGAACGTTCGCGAGATCCTGCCCCCCGGCCTCGACCTGCCCGCTGAGGGCACGGTGACGATGTTCTCCACGAGCTGGTGCGGCTACTGCCGCCGCCTGAAGTCCCAGCTGGACCGCGAGGGCATCGGCTACACCGAGATCAACATCGAGACCACGCCCGGCACCGCCGAGCTCGTCGAGACGATCAACGGCGGCAACCAGACGGTGCCGACCGTGCTCTACCCCGACGGGTCGTCCGCGACCAACCCCTCGCTGGCCGACGTCAAGAAGCAGCTGCACTGACATGGCACGCATGTCCTCCGCGACCCGGACGGCCGTCGGCACGAGCATCGCCGGTGGGGCCATCTCCGCGCTGTCGGGGGCGCCGCACCAGCTGAGCCACCTCTTCCGCGGCCGCTTCCCGACCGTCGCCGTCACCGGCATGACCGGGGTCGGCAAGACCCGGCTGGCCGACCGCCTCGCCCGCCGCACCAGCGCCGAGAGCACCGTCGAGGTCGGCTCCGCGACGATGGAGCGCCGCACCCGACGCACCGCCAAGGGCCGCGGCTTCCGCTTCCGCGTCGTCCCCGGCGACAACGCCGCGACCCGGCTCGGCGCGCTCGACGAGGTCTTCCACGACGACCCGGTCGACGGCGTGCTGCACGTCGTCGCCTGGGGCCACGCCACCGCCCGCCGCACCGCCGGCACGTCCGGCGAGGCCGTCGCGACCCGCGAGGAGCTGCTCGCCGCCGAGCTCGAGGACTGGACGATCACGGCGCACCGCATCGCGTCGATGGCGCTGCGCCGCGACAAGCCGGTGTGGCTGGTCATCGTCGTCACCAAGGCCGACCTCTTCCCCGACGAGGTCGACGAGGCCGTGCGCTACTACTCGCCCGGCAGCGGCTCCCCCTTCGCCGCGAAGCTCGACGAGCTGCGCTCCCTCGCCGGTGGCGCCCGACTCTCGGTCGACGTGCTGCCAATGTGCACCGAGCCCGGCGAGGCGACCGGCAAGGCGGCCCGCAAGGACGCCGGCAAGCGGTGCAGCGCGATGCTCACCGCGCTCGAGGCGCGCATGGCCCAGCTCTCCGGCCACGCCTGATCCGAGTACGTCCGCTCCCACGAACGCCCCCCACCCTGCAAGACCCTAGGGTCTTGCGCAGTTGCAGACCCTGAACCCTGCAAAACCCTAGGGTTTTGCAGGGTTCGGCGGCTGCCGCCCGGGGTCAGAAGGTGTGGCGCAGGGGGTAGCCGCTCGTGCCGTCGTCGGTGGTCTTCGTCGCGAGCACCTGGGTGAGCTGGACGTCGTTGCGCTCGAAGCCGATCCGCGATCCGACGAGGTAGAGGCCCCACAGGCGCGCGGTGCCCTCGCCGACCTCGGCGACGCACTCGTCCCAGTGCTCCACGAGGTTGTCGACCCAGCCGGCGAGCGTCTTGGCGTAGTGGGTCCGGAAGTTCTCGGCGTGCTGGAACTCGAGGCCGGCGTCCTGCAGCTTCGCGATGACCGTGCCGGCCCCGGTGAGCTCCCCGTCGGGGAAGATGTAGCGGTCGATGAAGGCACCGGTGCGGGTCGGCCGGTTGTGGTCGCGCGTGATGCAGTGGTTGAGCAGCCGGCCGTGGGGCTTGAGCTTGTCGTGCAGCGAGGCGAAGTACGCCGGGTAGTTCTGGATCCCGATGTGCTCGGTCAGGCCGATCGAGCTGATCGCGTCGAAGTCCCCCTCGGCGACATCGCGGTAGTCCATGAAGCGCACCTCGGCGAGGTCACCGAGCCCCTCGCGGTCGATCGCCAGCTTGGCCCAGTCGGCCTGCTCCCGCGAGAGCGTGACGCCGAGGGCCTTGACGCCGTAGTGCTTCGCGGCGTGGCGGACCATGCCGCCCCAGCCGCAGCCGACGTCGAGCAGCCGCTGGCCGGGCTGGAGGTCGAGCTTGCGGGCGATGAGGTCGTACTTGTGCTCCTGCGCCTGCTCGAGCGTCGCGTCGGCGGTCGGGTAGACCGCGCAGGTGTAGGTCATCGACGGGCCGAGCACCATCTCGTAGAAGCGGTTGGACACGTCGTAGTGGTGGTGGATGACCTCCGCGTCGCGGGCGCGACTGTGCCGCAGGCCCTCCATGACACGGCGCCACCGCGGCAGGTGCTCCTGCGGCGGGGGCGGCGGCGGGTTGAGGTGCTCCCACCCGAGGCCGCGGACCAGCTCCAGCGCCTCGCGGGCCGTGGGGATGCGCCACCGGTCGGTGCTGCTCATCAGGTCGAGCAGGGGATAGATGTTGCCGGGGTGGAACCCGGTGCCCGTGAGGTCGCCGGCGACCCACGCCCGGGCCATGCCGAGGTCACCGGGGGCGGTCAGCAGGTAGCGCAGCCCGCGCTCGGAGCGCAGCTCGATGCCGATCTCGGCGTCCTGCGGACCTGCGGCGCTGCCGTCGTAGGCCGTGATCCGCACGGACAGACCCTCGGGGAGGATGCCGGAGAGGGCGTCGGCGATCTTGATCGTGCTCACTGTGTCCGAACCACCTTGTCGTAGAGGTCGGTCAGTCGGCCGGCCGGGTCGTATCGCTGCTGGACCGCAGCGAGGTTGGCGCCGCCGTAGAGGCGGTCGAAGACGTCACGCGGGTAGAAGGCCTCGGAGTAGAGCGACTTGTGCCCGCCGAGCTCGGTCACCCGGGCCTCGATGGCGCGGTTGCGCGGGCCCTGCGGTGCGTCGGGGCCGACGTGCACGGTGCCCCAGAAGCCGACGTTGACGTACGTGCGCCCCGGTTCGAGGGGGTAGCCGGGCCAGGTGCGGGCCTGCCCGTCGACCTCCCGCAGGCGAAGGGGGCACAGCCACACCGGCCGCATGCCGATCGCCTCGTCGAACCACCCGAGGAAGTCGGCCAGTCGGTCCGTGGGCACCTCGACGTCCTGGATGACCCGCTCCCGCCGGGGTCGACCGGCCCGCGCGTCGAGCCGGTCGACGATGCCGTGCCGTCGGTCGAGGGCGACGAGTCGGTGGTAGACGTCGGAGCGACGCCACCGCCGCGGCCACAGACGACGGACCGCCGGGCGCTGCACGCCGAAGGCACCCGAGCACCAGAACCAGTCGGTGTCCCAGCGCCACAGGTAGTCGTGCATCGTCAGCAGGTCGCTCGTGCGCTCCTGGAGCGAGCGGTAGAAGATCTGCTGGCCGGTGTAGTCGCTCGTCTCCCCGGCCTCGTCGGTCCACCGCGCGAGGGTCAGGTAGATCTCGTCGGGGGCGAAGGCCACCCCGTCGAGCCCGTCGATGCGCTCCCCGTCGTGCTCACCGGCCGCGACGAGCCGCTCGACGGCCTCGGCCGCCGACTGCGCGTCGTCGAAGCGCAGGTGCCGCAGCGCGACCCGCGGCGGTACCGCCTCGAGCTCGATGTGCAGCCGGGTGGCGTAGCCGAGGGACCCGTAGGAGTTGGGGAAGGCGTGGAAGAGGTCGGCGTGCTCGCCCTCCGGCCCGGCGGTGACGACCTCGCCGGACCCGGTGAGCACGTCCATCTCGAGCACCGACTCGTGGGGCAGGCCGTTGCGCCAGCTCGTCGCCTCGATGCCCAGGCCGGTGACCGCGCCGCCGAGGGTGATCGTGCGCAGCTGCGGGACGACGAGCGGGATCAGCCCGTGCGGCAGGGTCGCGGCGACGAGGTCCTCGTAGGTGCACATGCCCTGCACCTGCGCGGTCCGCGTGTCCGGGTCGACCTCGATGACCCCGGCCAGCCCCGAGACGTCGAGCCCCGGCACCTCGACCCGGGCGCGAGGGCGGAAGAGGTTGGACGTGCGCTTCGCCAGTCGCACCGGCGCCCCGTGCGGGATCGCCGCGTGCGAGCGGACCAGTCGCTCGACCGCGGCGTCGTGTGCCTGCCAGCCAATTACCTGCATCGAGCACACAACCTACTCCTCGGGCCGGCGGTCAGGACAGCGGGTTTCGTCCCGCGTCGGTGCTGCCCTCGACGGCGGCGCCGCCGAGGTCCTGCGTGGCGAAGCGAGCGACGACCTCGAGGCACTCGCTCGGCGCCTCCCACAGGTCGTTGTGGGTGCGGCCCGGCACGACGACCCGCTGCGACGACGAGATCCCTCGTGCCAGCTGCTCGCTCATCGCCAGCGGCACGAGGTCGTCACGCTCGCCGTGGACGAGCAGGGTCGGCACGTCGATCCGCTCGAGCAGCGCATCGGTCTCCCAGCGATCGGGGACCAGCTGCCGCGGGAAGACCCGCACGACCCGCTGCACCATCGCGGTCATCGAGGTGAAGGGCGAGACGAGGACGAGGCGGCCACAGCCCTCGTCGTCGTGGAGCAGACCCTGCGCGGCAAGGTGCGCGGCCACCGACGAGCCGAGCGACTCACCAACGAGCACCGTCCGCTCTGCGCGAAGGGAGAGGTGCGCCAGCCCGTCGCGTGCAGCCGCGAGGATCGCCTCCTGGTGCGGACGTCCCGCCGCCGGGCCGTATCCGGGGTACTCCACGGCCGCGAAGCCGAGGCCGTGCCGGGCGAAGAGCCCGGCGAGCGGGCTGATCGAGGCCAGGTCGGAGCCGTTGCCGTGCAGGTAGACGATCGTGCGACCGCCCGCCGGGGCCGGCGCGTGGACGAGGTGGGCGCCGCCGGGTGTCGTCTCGACGGGCAGCCCGCCCTCGGGGTCCCAGGCGGGGACCGGGTAGATCAGGCGGCGCAGCATCACCGGTCCGCCAGCTGCGGCAGCTCGCGCCCGTCGCCCGGGTCGGGCTGCGGGAGGACGTCGTCGGCGTCGACGAGATAGACCTCGTGACCGTCGAGTCGCAGACGGCGCGCCGTCTCGAGGATCATCCGGCGGCCGACGTCGGTCACCGAGTGCACACCGGTGAGGTCGAGCGCGATGCCCTGCTCCTGCGGCGGGTGCTCGGAGAGCCGGCGCACGACGTGCTCGGCCCCGCTGAAGCCGATCGTGCCGACGAGGTAGTAGACCCGCACCTGCTCGCCGCGGTGATCGATGACCCGGCTGGACTGGATGACCGACCGGGCGGGCGGCTCGACCTTCATGAGGTGCATGCCCATGTCGCGGGAGAGCCGCTCGAAGGTCTCGACGCCACGCACGCTGTTGCCATGGGCGTCGAGCGGCGGGGCGAACGTCGCCAGACCCGCCTGCCCAGGCATCGCCCCGATGATGCCGCCCCCGACCCCGCTCTTGGCCGGGATGCCGACGGAGGAGACCCAGTCGCCGGCGGAGTCGTACATGCCGCAGGTGAGCATGACCGACATGACGTGGCGGACCTGGGCGCCGGTGAAGACCTGCTTGCCGGTCACCGGCTGCACGCCGCCGTTGGCAAGGGTCGCCGCCATGAGCGCGAGATCGCGCGCGGTGACGAGCACGGCGCACTGGCGTGAATAGGCGCTCACGACCTCCTCCGCCGAGTCGGTGAGGATGCCGTGGCTACGCAGCATGTGGGCGATGGCCAGGTTGCGGTCGGCGGTGGCGACCTCCGAGCGCCACACGTCCTCGTCGACGGACAGCTCACGACCGGCGAGGTCGGACAGGAGCCGGATGATCCGCTCGACCCGCTCGTGGGGCGCGGTGTCGGGCTCGCCGACGAGGGTGTGGGCGGTGATCGCCCCCGCGTTGATCATCGGGTTGCGCGGGCGGCCACTGGCGTCGAGGGAGAGCTCGTCGAAGGGTTCGCCGCTCGGCTCGACGTCGATCCTCTCCAGGACCTGCTCCAGACCGTGGTCGCGCACGGCCAGCCCGTAGACGAAGGCCTTGGAGATCGACTGGATCGTGAACTCGTGCTCGGCGTCACCGACGGCATAGACCTCGCCGTCGATCGTCGCGAGCGCGATGCCGAAGCGGTCGGGGTCGACCTTCGCCAGCTCGGGGACGTAGGAGGCGGGCTCGCCCCCCTTCGTCGCGGAGCAGGCCTCGGCGACCTCGGTCAGGTAGTCGGGCACGGGAGAACGCATGTCCCGATCCTGTCAGGCAGAGGCGGGCTCGTCACCGATGATCACCGGCTCGACGACCTCGCCCGTGGACCGCCCGCGCGCGTCGATCACCCAGCCGAAGTGCTTGAGGGTGCGCAGCATGAAGACCGAGTCGACGCGGGAGAGCCAGGGCAGGCGGTCGCCGAGGAGGCGCTCGAGACGCAGGAGGTCCGACGGCGAGCGCGCCCACACCGACACGAGCAGGTTGCTCTCCCCCGTCGTCGACACGCACAGCCGCAGCTCGGGCAGGGTCGCGAGCGCCGCGACGGTGCGCTCCTTGGCCTCCTCGGGGACCCGCGCCAGCCACGTGCAGTGCAACGCCCAGAGCGTGGGGTCCTGGGCGACCTCGCAGCGGAAGGCGAGCTCACCCGTGGCGATGACGCGCGCGAGGTGGCGCCGGACGGTCGCGGGGTTGCGCCCCGTCCCGCGCCCGATGGCCGCGGCCTCGACCCGACCGTCCGCGCGAGGGCCGCGACGATCGGCCCGGCATCCCGCGGCATCGTCGCGTCGCCACCGGGCCTCGGCGGCCAAGGTCATCGGCCTGACGGTCGGCCTGACCGTCGCCTTCTACACGTGGGCCATCGCCGCGCCCGCCCACGCGATCGCGACCCTCGGCATCGACGCCCAGTCGGCCCTGTGGGCGGGCGTCGTCGCCAACCTCGTCTTCATCGCCGTGCTGCCCCTGTGGGGCCGCCTGTCCGACCGCATCGGCCGCAAGCCGGTCTTCGCCGCGAGCGGACTGGGCATGGCGGCGGTCTCCTTCCCCATCAACGCCTACCTGCAGGACTCGGCCGTGCAGCTGGCCGTGTCGATGAGCGTCGCGCTCGTCTTCATCGCCGCGGCGGCCGCGATCCTCCCGGCGGTCTTCGCCGAGATGTTCCCCACCCGCATCCGCACCATCGGCGTCGGCATCCCCTACTCGATCGCCGTCGCCCTCTTCGGCGGCACCGCGCCCTACCTGCAGACCTGGCTGGGCACCGAGGTCGGGCCGCGCGCCTTCGTCACCTACTCGGTGGTGCTGCTGCTCGTCTCCGCCGCGGTCGTGCTCACGATGCAGGAGACCAAGGGCAAGGACCTGCTCGAGTCCTGACCACGACGAAGGGGGTGACCCACCGCAGGACGCGGCGGGTCACCTCCTTCGTGCGGCTGGGTCAGGCCAAGCGATGGCCTTATCCGAAGATGTCGTCGAGGACCTCCTTGATCCGCTTGTTGGCCTCGTCCGTGCGCTGTCCGGTCTCGAGCAGTTCGTCAGCCTCGTCTGGCGAAAGACCCTCGACGCCTTCGCTACCCTCGGCCCGCGCGTCCCTCTCGACGGGCTGGTCGAAGTACCCGTCGAAGTCCTTCTTGGGGTCGACGTAGTTGCCGGGAAGTGAGTTTTCCTCCCACTCCTGGACCTGCTCGTGGGTCACTCCGTCGGGATAGCTGTCCTGGCCCGTGGCCGCGTCGATGGCTCGCTCGATGGCACTGGGCTGGTTGTGCCTCATCTCGGACTGACCCGCGTGCCTCATCTCGTGGTAGATGGTGTGCAACATCATCGGGTCGTCCATGTTGCCTGCGTTGATCTTGATCGAGTACGTGCCGTCACCGTTGTCGATGGACACGCCGTTGGAGGTGAAGTTTGGGTCGTCGACCCAGATGATGCTGGGTGTCGGCTCGATGCCATACTTCTCCGCCTCACGCCGGACGATCTCGCGGAAGATGGCTTCGCGCTCCTCGGTCGTGTAGCCCTCCCACTTGTCGGTCATGCCGTCCTGGAGCTCGCCGTAGTCAGCGGCGGCGCGCGACTGGCCCTCTTCGAAGAGACCCGGGGACGTTCCACCGCTCCCCCCGCCGGAGCGCACCGCGCCTTCGCTGACACCATCCTGCTCGTCGGCCTGTGCCACGGCCGTCTTGCCCATGGCCGCGACCAGAGCGGCGGCCTGGGTGAGGCAGCGGTCAGCAGGGGGCCAGGCCCCGTGGGCGAAGGCCTCGAGATCCTGTCCGGACCAGTTGTCCAGCAAAGTCGCGAGCAGCCCGCGCCCCTGGGTCGCCAGCTCTTCCAAGGAGCGTGAGCTGGCGATCAGTTGCCCACCGACCTCCCGCAGTCGAGCGGTGTCCGACCCATGGGTGATGCCGCCCGCCATCAGAGCTCACCCCCGAGGCTGCGCGCGTCTTCGAGCGCGAACCAGACACGGCCCCCCGCAGCGTCCTCGTGACCATCGAGGACTCGGCCATCGGCCTGAAGCACCGCCTGCTGCACCGGCCGGATGTTCTTTGCCCTGAGGACGTCGTACTCATCCGCGACTCGCAGGACCGACCACGGTCGCTCCCGGGTCCCGTCCCCGGTCGACAGGATCGAGGTGATCGACAGCTGTGCCATCAGTCGCTCGCGCCGGGCAGCAGCCTCGTCTCCCACCTCCTCGAAGGCCGATGCGAGCACGGCGTGCGCCCGCGGGTTCAGCGCTGCCCCAGGCATCTTGCCCGTCAGCGCACGGATGGTGTCGCTGGCCCGTCCGTCGTCGAGCGAGGTGCCGACCACGGCTGCAACGTCCAGATCCGGGTCGAAGGTGGGCGAACCCCTGACGACGGAACGCAGCTCCCGGAGCCGTTCTGGTTGCGGGTCGTGGACGTAGGCCCCCACCAAGTCGGTCAACGTGGTCGCGCCTGTCACGTGAGTGTCCCCCTGGATCCCGTCCGAAGCCCTGATTGCGGTCGACCCTAGGGTAAGACCCCCTGCAGTGGTCGATGGGGAGCTCTCCCCTGTGGAGCAACTGCGGCTTCACATACGGTGGTCAAGGACCATCGCCCATCAGCCGAGGAGCCACCATGCTCGTTGTCCTGCGTGCCGTGTCGGTTGTGACCGCCCTGGCACTCACCGTGACTGGGTGCTCCGCCGATCCAGGGAGCAGCATGAACATTGAGGTGTCGACCGCCTTCCACGGAGACGGCTCTGCCAAGGACACCGATCCGACGATCACCCGGATCAGCGCGAGCCCAGGCGAGGTCGCAACGATCGACCATGCCGGCGACACGGTACAGATCACCGTGGACTCGACATCCGAGTCGGCGGTGGAGATCTCCACAGACCGCCGGCTGGCCAAGCGAGTCGACGGTGGTCGTGATCTGCGCAACCTCGAGGACAAGTTCACCGTCAGCACGGACAGTCCCCTGCACATCTCCACGCCGTCGCTCGATGGATACACGGAGTACGAGGTCACCTTGGTTCCATGAGCCTCGCCCCTCGCTCCACGCGAAGCGAGGGCCCCCAGCGGCTGGGTCAGGCCAACGGCACGCACACCTCGGTGACGAGGTCCTCCGGCGCGGCGGCCTGCGAGGGGTCGACGAGATAGCGGTTGAAGCCGAGGACGGCGATGTCGTCGTCGACGCCGGAGCGCGGGGCGAGGGTCAGCCCCTCGGACCGGACCAGCTCGTCGATGCGCGTGTGCGCCTCGCTGATCAGCGTGTACGGCCCCTCGACGTGGGCGAGGACGACCTCCTGCTCGGGCAGCTCGTGCACCTCGAGGGGCGCCTGCGCGGTGGTGCCGGGGGGCACGGGCAGCCAGATCGACAGGGTCGGGTCGGCCTCGCGGTACTCAGGGTCGTGCTCGAAGACACCGCACGGACCGGTGGGCGTCAGCCCCTGGCGCCCGAGCTCGGGCAGGAGCCGCTCCCACAGGCGCCCCTCCTGGTCGTAGGCGGGGACGGTGCCGCGCAGGGCGACGACGGTGCGGGCGGGGACGGTCGTGCGGGTGACGGTGATGGTGGACATGGCAGTGCCTTCCTGGTCGAGGAGCTGGTCGATGAGTGCCAGCCGCTCCTTGGCCGCGCGCAGCTCGTCGCCGAGGGACTCCCGCTGCAGGGCGAGTGCCTGCCGGTAGCTCTCGGTGCCGTGGGTGGCGAGGAGGACCGAGATGGCGGACACCGTGAATCCCACGTCGCGCAGCCGCCGCACGTGGGCGGCCTCGGCGAGCTGCTCCGGCGCGTAGCGGCGGTAGCCGGAGGCGGCGTCCACGTCGGCGGGCACGAGGATCCCGTGCTCGCCGTAGTGACGCAGCATCCGCACGCTGAGCCGCGACCTGGAGGAGAAGTCGCCGATCGCCATGAGGTCCGGGGTGTCGGTCATGGGCACCACCCTGACGCCTCACACGGTGTGAGGGTCAAGACCTCCGTGGGAACCGCGAGGCACCCCCGCCCGTCCCATCCACGACACCGACCCAGGAGCGACCATGACCCGGCGACACCTCACCCTCACGACGGCCCTCGCCGTGCTGCTGCCCCTCGGTGGGTGCGGGGTGCTCGACCGGGACCAGGAGCCGGTCCCGCTGACGATCACGGCGAGCGACTGGAACGGCTGGGACCCCGACCACGAGTCGACCGACACGACGACCGAGGTCGAGGCGGTCGAGGGCCAGACCCTCCGCGTCGACGACGACCTCGAGATCACCTTCACCGACGTCGACGACGACGAGGTCGAGATCCGCACGGCGGACGCGATGTCGCCGGCCGACGGGGGCGGCGGGATCGACCTGCTCGACCCGGAGCACGACTTCACCGTCGAGCGCGGGACCCCGCTGAGGCTCGCCACCCCGACGACGGACGCCGGCACGAGCTACCGGCTGGAGCTCACCGACTGAGGGTCACCAGATCGACTCGACCCACTCCGGGTGGTCGATGAAGGGGTTGCGGTTGCCCTGCCAGTTGTCGAAGATCCGCTCGTTGCGCCGCTGCTCGAAGGCGTCCGGCGGGTCCTGCTGGCTCCACTGCTTGAGGACCGACAGCCGCCCCATGTAGGGGTTGGACCCGTTGTTCACCTGGTCGTTGACCTCGAGGTCGACCATGTCGCCGGCCTCGTAGCGCACGGCCATGTAGAAGATCATCCGGGCGACGTCGCCCTTGACCGCGTCGCGCGGCTCCCACGAGTCGCTGTCGGCGTAGTTGCCCGGGGCCTCGTCGTTCTCGCTGCCGCCGTTGTCGAAGTCGAGGTTGCCGCGGTCGCTGTTGACCGTGACGTCGGTCGGGCGCAGGTGGTGCAGGTCGGTGCCCGGGCCGTTGGACGTGCCGAAGTCGCCGTGGCTCTTGGCCCAGACGTGCTCGCGGTTCCAGTTGTCGGCGTCGCCGCCGTTGTTCGACTTCGGCGAGCTCGTGCCCTTGTAGAGCAGGACGACGTTGTTGGTGTTCTGCGGGTCCTCGTCGACGTCCTTGATGCCGTCCCAGACCTGGTCGTAGGACAGGACCCGGTTGTTGCTGATGATGTCGTGGAGCTTCGACTTCAGGGCCGCGCCGGTCAGGCCCGCGGTGCCGTCGTAGTAGCTGCCGGGGTCGGTCGGCTCGCCCGGGTCACCGGGGTCCTCCGGGTCCTCGGGGGTGGTCCCGTCGGCCAGGCCGATGGCACTCGTGCCGGTCATCCCGGGGTGGGAGAAGTAGCTGGCGAGGGCCCCGGTGACGTCGACCTGCTGGCCCATGAGGTCCGGGTTGGAGGCCAGGCCCCACTGGGCGCGCAGGGCCGAGGGCACCTGCACGTAGAGGATCTTCGAGGTGTCGCCCTCCCCCTTCGTCGCCGCGATCGCGATGGCGTAGTCGTTGGGGAATCCGCTCGTCACGACCCGGTCGGTCGCGGTCGGCTGGCCGACGACGTGGCCGCGGACGGTCTGGGTGGACCCGTCCTGCCGGGAGAGCGCGTCGGCGACGGTGAGCGGCGTTGCGGCAGAGGCACTCTGGCCGGCGACCGCGGTCGTCGACGACGGGACGGCCTGCGAAGGGAGGATCGGGACGGCGACGAGGGCGACGGCGGCGGTGGTGCCGGCGAGTCGACGGAACATGCGGGACACGGGCGGACCTCACGGGGGTGGGTGAAGGGGGTCGCGCCCATGTTCGCGACCCCCTTCGGTCCGCGGGTGAACGATAGGTCAGGACCGGGTCGCAGTTCTCTCCCGGTCCTCCCTGAAGCCCCGCACTCGTCAGGACTCGAGGGACCCCGGCGTGCACAAGAGGTCGTCCTGGTGCATCTCGTGACGTTCGTCTGCCGCGAGAGGCCTCAGGACGACCTCTTGTGCTCGGGGATGCGACTCAGATCGTCGCGGCGTCGATGACGAAGCGGTAGCGCACGTCGGAGGCGACGACGCGGTCCCAGGCCTCGTTGACCTTGTCCGCCGGGATGACCTCGATCTTGGCGCCGATGCCCTTGTCGGCGCAGAAGTCGAGCATCTCCTGGGTGCCGGGGATGCCGCCGATGTTGGAGCCGGCGAGGGCCTTGCTGCCCCCGATGAGGGCGAAGGCCGGGACCTCGAAGGGCTCGGCCGGGGCGCCGACGTTGACCAGGGTGCCCTCCGGGGCGAGCAGCGACAGGTACTTCTTGATCGGCAGGTCGGCGCTGACGGTGTTGAGGATGAGGTCGAACTTCCCGCGCAGGTCGGTGAAGGTCTCGTCGTCGCTCGTCGCCCGGTAGTCGGTGGCGCCGAGCGCGAGGCCGTCCTCCTGCTTCTTCAGCGACTGCGAGAGCACCGTGACCTCGGAGCCGAGGGCGACGGCCAGCTGGACGCCCATGTGCCCGAGCCCGCCGAGACCGACGACCGCGACCTTGGAGCCCTCGCGCACACCCCAGCGGCGCAGCGGCGTCCAGGTCGTGATGCCGGCGCACAGCAGCGGGGCCGCGACGTCGAGCTCGATGCCCTCGGGGATCTTCAGCGCGAAGTCGGCGTCGACGACGACGTGCGTCGAGTAGCCACCCTGCGTGATCGTGCCGTCGCGATCGGTCGCGTTGTACGTGCCGATCGCGTCGGGGCAGTACTGCTCGTTGCCCGCCCGGCAGGCATCGCACTCGCCGCAGGAGTTCACGAGGCAGCCGACGCCCACGCGGTCACCGACGGCGTGCTTGGTCACCTCGGAGCCGACCTCGGCGACGACACCGGCGATCTCGTGGCCGACGACGATCGGGTAGTGCACGTCGCCCCACTCGGCCCGGGCCGTGTGGATGTCGCTGTGGCAGATGCCGGCGTAGGCGATCTCGATGAGGACGTCGTTGGGGCCGACGTCTCGACGCTCGATGGTCGTCGCGGTCAGGGGTTCGGTGGCGGACGGGGCCGCCCAGGCCTTCACGGTGCGCACGGGGCGCTCCTCTCGAGACAGGAGATGGGGACGACCTCAGTCAACTCCTGCACCCCCTTCGTCAGCAAACGCAGGCGGGTGCCTGCCCCACGGACGAAGGGGGGTCCGCACCCTGTCGCCGGGCCCCACCCGACCGCTGGGATGGGGAGGTGACCACGACGACCGCACCGCGCGCCCTCCCGTGGCCCCTCGTCCTCGCGATGGCGGCCGTGACGCCCTACCTGGCGCTCAAGCTGCTGTGGCTCACCGGCTCGCCGATCGGCCTGACCGAGGCCGCGACGGAGACGATGCGCTCGACCCGCTTCGTCGTGGGCAACCTCGTCACCGTCGGCCTCGAGCTCGTCGCGCTCGGCCTGGCCTGGTCGCTCACCCGCCCCTGGGCAGATCGACTGCCCGCACGGCTCTTCGCCCTGCTCGCCGCCGGCGCGAGCGGGCTCCTCGCGCCGATCCTGCTGGGCATGCCGCTCGGTCAGGTCGTCGAGACGATCGCCCACGGACGCCCGTCCGTGGAGGGCGAGGGGATGGCGGCCTGGGTCTTCGGGTGCGTCTACGGCGGGTTCACCCTGCTCGGTGTCGCCCTGGCCGTGCTCCTGTGCCGGTACGCCGACGGCCGGTGGGGCGCCAGCTTCGCCAGCCCTCCGCGGGTGCAGCGCCGCCTGACCTTCGCCCTCGGCGCGGTGACGGTCCTCCCCTTCGCCCTGGCGATGGGGTGGTGGGGTGTGGCCGGCCCCGGTGACGCGGGACCGCAGGGGATGGAGGCGCCGGTCCAGCGCACGGTCCTCGTCGTCAGCGGGCTGCTGGCGCTCGCCGCCGTCGTCGCCCCGTCGGCGCGCCTGGCCGTCCCACCGCAGCGCGGTCGGCTCCCTCACCTCGTCGTGTGGGTCGGCTGCTGCACGGCCGCGCTGCAGGGCCCGACCCAGCTGCTGCTCGCCCACGGCGGGACCCTCCAGCCCGCCGTCGCGGCCATCACCCTGCTCGCGACGCCCGGCGCGCTCGCCGTCCTCGCGGGCGTCCACGGCGACCTTCGGTCGGTGGGTGCCCGATGATCCCGAGACCTTCGAGCTGATCCTCCTCGCACGGACGGCCCGGGGCCTCGCCACCACCATTCCGCACTTCAACGGCCCGGGCACCGGACGACAAGCGGCTCCTGCGCTACGTCACGGGACGTAGCGCAGGAGCCGTGGGCGCACCTCGGACTCAGGCGTCGACGGTCTGCTGCTCCCAGGCCGCGTACCCACCGACGAGGTCGGTGACGTCCGCGTGGCCGACCGAGCGCAGCAGGCTCGCCGCGACGGACGAGCGCCACCCGCCGGCGCAGTGCACGAGCAGCGGACGGTCGGTCGGCAGCTCGTCGTGGCGGCGGGCGAGCTCGGCCAGGGGGATGTGGACGGCGCCGGGGATGACCTGCCCGTCGGCGCGCTCGCCGGCATTGCGCACGTCGACGACGACGGTCTGCTCGGGCAGCGCCGCGAGGTCGGCGACCTCGGTGCGCTCGCTCGTCGTCATGAGGGGGGCGAGCGGACCGTCGAGCGTGAGCGGCGCGGCGACGTGGCCGACGACCGCGTCGTGGCCGATCCGCCCCATCCGCAGCGCCGCCTCGGCCGCCCGGCCCTCGGGCGCCACGAGGAGGACCTCGGCGGCGTGGTCGACGACGGTGCCGACCGTCTCGGCGAAGCGGCCGTCGAGGCCGACGTTGACCGAGCCCGCGAGGTGCCCGCGGGCGAAGTCCTCGGGCGAGCGGGCGTCGACGACGGTGACGCCGCCGGCGATCGCGGCGACCACCTCGGCCGGCGTGAAGGGGACGACCGACTGCCCGGGCTCGAGCAGGTCGCGCTGGCGCAGGTTGAGCATGGCATCGACCTGGAAGTACGCGGGCGCGGAAGGTTGGCCGGTCGTCACCATTCCGATGAAGTCCTCGACCGACATCTCCGCAGCAAAGGGATTGCTCGCGCGCTGCGCCGCGATCGTCGACTCGAGCTCGTCGGAGAGCCCACGGCCGCAGGAGGACCCGGCACCGTGCGCCGGCATCACCTTGGTCTCGTCGGGCAGCGGGAGCAGCACGTCGTGGAGGGTGTGGTGCATCGCCGTGGCGAGGTCCTCGGCGGTGGAGCCGTCGGAGACGACGAGGTCGGGCCGGCCGACGCCGCCGATGAAGAGTGAGTCGCCGGTGAGCACCGCGTGCGGGACGCCGCGCTCGTGCACGAGGACGCTGATCGACTCCCACGTGTGACCGGGGGTCTCGAGGATCTCGAGGGTGACCTCGTCACCGAGCTCGATGCGGTCGCGCCCGGCGAGGGTGCGCACCTCGAACTCGGCGCGCTCGGCCGCCGTCGGCCCGTAGCCGATCCACGCGCTGGTCGCTGCGGCCAGCTCGAGGTGACCGGCGACGAAGTCGGCGTGGACGTGCGTGTTGATGACCCCGACGATCGTCAGGTCGTGCGCCGCGGCGTCGGCGAGGTACTGCTGGATGTCGCGCTGGGGGTCGACGACGACGGCGCGGCGGCTCCCTTCGTCGGCGATGAGGTAGGAGCCGTGCGAGAGGCAGCCGAGGTAGTACTGGGTGAGGATCATGTCGGTCTCCTTCAGTTCCGGCCGCCGCGCAGCTGCGCGAAGACGGCCTCGGGGGTGGGCTCGTGGCGACGGTTGTGGGGCATGCGCGCGAGGAGCGCGCCCATCGCGCAGGTGTTGGTCAGGGCGGCGCCGGTCAGGCCCGCGCCGATGCCCGCGGAAAGCCACTTGGCCTGCGGGACGACGGTGCTCGCGAGGATGCCGGTGAGGACGACGGAGCCGGCGACGAGGCGGACCTGACGCTCGAGATCCCAGCCCCCTTCACCCGCGACGACGTCACCGCCAGCGCTCTCCCACGCGGTGATGCCGCCGTCGAGGACGTGCAGGTGGTCCGTCCCGGTATCGGCCAGGGCGCTCTCGGCCCGGGAGGCGCGCGCGCCCGAGCGGCACACGAGGACGACGTCGTCGTCGAGGTGCTCGGCCAGCTCGCGGCGGTGCTCCTCGAGGAGCGGCAGCGGCACGTTGTAGGAGCCGGGGATGTGCGACGCGGCGAACTCCGCCGGCGTGCGCACGTCGACGAGACGCGGGCCAGCCGGCTCGGCGAGCCAGTCCCGCAGGTCGGTCGCGGTGAGGGTCATAGGGCGGGTGGTGACGGTGGTCATGGGTTCCTTTGATCGGGGATGGACGAAGGGGAGGTCAGTCGGGTTGGTCGGGAGCAGGTTGCGTCAGGCGAGCAGCCCGGGGAGGGCCTGCGCGGCGGTGAGGGCCGCGACGCCCAGGACGAGGACCGCGAAGGCCTTGGAGAGGCGCTGCGCGGGGATGCGGTCGGCGACGCGGCTGCCGAGGAGGCTGCCGACGACCGCCGCCGCGGCGAAGCCGAGGATCAGCGGCCAGTCGAGCTCGCCGGCGCCGTGCTGGAAGCGGGCGACGAGGGAGGTCGCGCTGTTGACGGCGATGACGAGCAGGGAGGTGCCCACGGCGACCGGCATCGGGAAGCCGAGGACCATGACGAGCGCAGGCACGACGACAAAGCCGCCGCCCACCCCGAGGAAGCCTGTGAGGAGGCCGACGAGACTCGCGGCGACGACGAGCTTGAGCAGGCGCGGGCAGGCGCAGGTCACGGGGTTGAGGGTGAGGATCGGCTCGTGCCGCCCGAGGTCGGCCTCCGGGCGGGTGCCGCGACGCAGCATGAGCACCGCCACGACCGCCATGAGGACCGCGAAGGTCGTCATGAGGACATCGGGGTCGACCGCACGTGAGGCCGCGGACCCGGCGACAGCGCCGACGACGCCGAGCAGGCCGAAGGTCAGCCCCTGACCGAAGCGCACCCGCCCGACCCGGTGGTGGGCCGGCAGGGAGAGAGCGGACGTGATGCCGACGATGACGAGCGAGCCCGTCGTCGCCGCGACCGGCCCCTGGCCGAGCAGGTGGACGAGCACGGGCACGGCGAGGATCGAGCCGCCACCGCCGAGGGCACCCAGGGCAAGGCCGATGGCCAGCCCGAGCGGGACGACGGCGAGGAGTGCGACGAGGTGCATGGGCCGGAGATTAATACCCCCGGGGGTATAGTTCAACCGGGACGGAGCCGTCGCCCTGCGGTTGACTGATACCCCAAGGGGTATATGGTGATCGATGTGCACCCAGACAACGGGAGAACGAGATGCAGTACGCCCTGACCACGACCGTGAACGCCCCCTTCGACCGGGCCCTGACCGCAACCCGCGAGGCACTGGCCGACGAAGGTTTTGGTGTGCTCAGCGAGATCGACCTCGCCGGCACGCTCAAGGCCAAAGTGGACGCCGACCTCGATCCCTACGTCATCCTCGGCGCCTGCCGCCCCCAGCTCGCCGAGCAGGCCGTCGCGCACGAGCCGTCGATCGGGCTCCTCCTGCCGTGCAACGTCGTCGTGCGCGCTGACGGCGCAGCGCGCAGCGTCGTCGAGGCCCTCGACCCCGACATGATGGTCGGGGTGACGGACAACGACCGCCTGAAGGACGTCGCGTCCGACGCCCGCACCCGCCTCGACAACGCTCTGGCCTCGCTGCCGAGCAGGGTCTCCTGACCCACTGACCCGAAGGAGAGAGACATGGTCACCCTCGACATCGAGGACATGGGCCCGGTCATCAACCGGCTGCGCCGCGCACAGGGTCAGATCGGCGGCGTGATCCGCCTCATCGAGGAGGGACGCGACTGCAAGGACGTCGTGACCCAGCTCGCCGCGGCAAGCCGCGCCCTCGACCGCGCGGGCTTCGCCATCGTCTCCTCGGGCCTGCGGGAGTGCCTCTCCTCGCCCGACGGGGTCGACGAGGACGACCGCGCCGCGATGGAAAAGCTCTTCCTCACCCTCGCCTGACGCCCGGCGGCGGGGGCGGCTGCCCGGGCGGGGGTCCCCCCGTCGCCGGAGGGTGCGAGGAGGCCTGTGCCGCAGCCGGATCCGCTGCCTGCCAGGGGACCAGACCGCGACGCAGCCCCTCGGCGATGTGCTCGATCGCCCGCCCGCTCTGCTGCCAGTCACCGGCCTCGGTCTCCCACGCGAACTCCCAGCCGTCCCGCACCTCGACGTGCCAGTGCCGGCCGAAGACCATCCGGCCGAGCAGGGCGAAGGGGAGGACGAGCAGCAGGAGCAGCATCTCGAGGGCCACGACGATCGACAGGATGACGAAGGGGATGATCAGGATCAGCAGGAAGACACCGATGATCGCGCTGATCGGGTCGTCGCCGAGTCCGCCGCCGGTCGGCACGTCGGCCCAGTCCCCGACGCGGCTCTTGCGCCGCCACGGCATCCACCGCCGCGACACCCGCCACGTGCGGCCCCTGGGGTCGACGACCTTCATGACACTCCCTCCGTCCGGTCGGACCCACCCTGCCAGTGGAGGTCGCCTGCCGCGGTGGGGAGCGCTCCCCATCGAGGACGGTCGCGGTGGCTCGATAGCGTCGGTCACGGACGAAGGGAGCGGACGTGGCCGTGACGCAGGGCGGGGACCCGCAGCGGATGCGCGAGGTGAGCGAGCAGCTCGCCGACAGTGCGGAGCACCTCCAGGGCATCACCCATCGGGGCACCGGGCTGCTGGCAACACTGCTCGCGAACTGGTCGGGCCTCGACGCGCAGGGCTTCGCGCACGCGTGGCCCGACGCCCGGTCCGCCCTGGTCCGGGCGGAGGCGACGTGCCGCGCGATGGCGACCGGCCTGCAGCAGCAGGCCGACGAGCAGGAGCGTGCGAGCGCGGGGCGCACCGGGGCGATCGCGGGCGTGAGCGCGGGGCGTGCGCTCGGCACGGGATCGCCCGACGCCCTGGCCGGGCTGCGGGCGCCGATCGTCACCGGCCTGACCGATCTGCCCCTGACCAACGAGCTCACCGCGCCGGCCGCACCGCCGCCGCCCGCCGACGACCCGCTCGAGGGGCAGCTCGGCGAGATCCCGCCCGAGGTCGCGGCGCAGTGGGAGACCTACACGGACGACGAGCGTCGAGCGATCCTCGAGCAGATGGTCCTCGAGCAGGCGGAGGAGTACGGCATCGAGCCGCCACCGATCGTCACCTTCAAGAACACGAAGGACCTGGCCGGCGAGTACTACGACCCCAACCTGTGGAACGGCGGTCGCGGCCGGGTCGTCATCGACGACACCAACCTCGCCGACCCCGACGTGCTCAACACCGCGTCGCACGAGACCCGCCACGCCATGCAGCAGCAGGCCGTGGAGGATGGCACGACGAGCTGGTGGGAGGACTGGCGCGGCGTCGAGCCGACGTACGACAACGGGGTGACGCCCGAAGAGGTGGAGGCCTGGCACGAGAACCAAGGCGACTACACCGAGTGGGACGAGGACCCGCAGGGATATGTCGACCAGCCGCTCGAGGCCGATGCCTTCGAGGAGGAGCGTCGCCGAGCCGAGGAGCTCACCCCCGAGGAGCTCGACCGACTGCTCGAGGCCTCCGAGTCCGGCTGACCCTCACGCCTCCCGGGCGACGAGCCAGCGCAGCAGCGGCGCGACGTCGTCAGGCAGCGGTTCGTCGCTGGCCGTCCAGCGGACCTCGTCGATCTCCCCGGCCGGGTGCACGACCGGCCCCGTGACGTCCGACAGGTGCGGGTGGCGGAAGACGCTCGCGATGAGCGGTCGCCCCGCCTCGTTGGCGGCCGCGGTCCGGTGGACGGCGACGAGCTCGAGCCGCTCCGCGTCGAGCACGAGGCCGAGCTCCTCCTCGACCTCGCGCAGCGCGCACTCCGCGGCGGTCTCGCCCTGCTCGGGCTTGCCGCCGGGGTGCATGAAGGCGGCGGTGCCGCGCTTGCGCACCGTGAGCACCCTCCCCGTGGCATCGCGCAGGTCGACGGCGCTGACGACGATGGCGTCACCCACGTCACGGGGCCGGTCGCTCGCGAGCGCTGCGTACGCGAGCGTGTCCGTCCACTCGCCCTTGCTGAAGAGGTCCTGCCGGTGGGTGGCCTCGTGCCGCATGCCGAGGCGCTCGCACAGCGCGGCCGAGGCGAGGTTGCGGGCATCGAGCTCGGCGACGACGCGGTGCACGCCGTGGTGGTCGAAGGCATGGTCGAGGACCGCTGCAGCGGCCTCCGTCGCGAAGCCCTGCCCGGCGACGTCGGGGCGGAAGGACCATCCGACCTCGCAGGTGGCGCCGGTCGCGTCCCTCGCCCACACGGCGACGTCGCCGACGACCCGCCCCTCGTGCTCGACGACGAGTGCCAGCGCCCGCCTCGGTCCGTCGAGGCCGGTCCGCTCGACGCGCTCGGCGATGCGCTCCCGGGCGACCGCCGGGGTCCACGGTGGCTCGAGCAGGTGACGCGCCACCTGCGGGTCGCCGTAGTACGCGAGGCTGGCGTCGAGATCGTCGTGGGTGTAGGGCCGCAGGAGCAGCCGCTCCGTGATGATCGGCAGCAACGGGGCGGGGCCGATCATGCCGGGTCGAGGACGAACCACACGTCCGGACCGTCGACGACCTCGTGCACGTCGACGACCCGACCGTCGACGGTGCGCGTGGCCTGACGGCGGGGGGTCACCCCCTTCGCCCGCATGACGTCGTACTCGTCGGCGACGCGCAGGACGGACCACGGGCGCTCCTGCGTGCCGTCTCCCGTGGCGAGCACGCTCGAGACCGACAGCGTGTGCAGGGTGGCTTCGCGCTGGGCAGCGGCGTCGTCACCCAGCGCCTCGTGGGCTGCGGCGAGCAGGAGGTGGGCCGAGGGGTTGAGGGCGGCACCGGGCATCTTGGCCCGGACCGCGTCGAGCGCCTCGCGGTGTCGGCCGGCCTCGAGCAGCGGGACGGCCTCGCGCAGGTCGACGTCGGGGTCGAAGCCGGCCGACGACCGGACTGCGTGACGCAACGCGGCCAGGTTGTCCGGTGTCTGCTCGCTCAGGTACCTCGTCACGAGCTCTCGCAGGCTCTCGGCGTGGGCTTCGCTCATCGTGGCTCCTCGGGTGGTCCTGCTCCGACCGTATCCGTCGCGGTGGGCGCTGACGCGGCCCGGCCCACTCCCCCTTCGTCCCAGCGCCACGCACCGACGCACACCTGCCTCTCAGGGGACCTGCCTACGCTGGCCGGGTGACCAGCGCCGCCCAGCCCTCTGGCCTGCCCGAGCTCTCCGACGCGTCCCTGCGCCAGTTCGCGCAGATCCGCGAGGACTTCACCCGGATGATGCTCGGCTACCGCTTCGGCATGGAGCAGGTGGCCACGCGGCTGGAGATCCTGCGCGAGGAGTTCGCCGAGCTGCACCTCGACAACCCGATCGAGCACATCTCCACGCGGGTCAAGAGCCCCGAGTCGATCCTCGAGAAGGCGGCCCGCCAGGAGGTCCCGCTCGAGATCCCGGCGCTGCGCGAGCACATCACCGACATCGCCGGCGTGCGCGTCATCTGCTCCTTCGTCGCCGACGTCTACCGGCTGATGGCGGCGCTCACCGAGCAGGCGGACATCTCCGTGCGCGTGGTCAAGGACTACATCGCCAACCCCAAGCCCAACGGCTACCGGTCGCTGCACGTCATCCTCGAGATCCCGGTCTTCCTCTCGTCGGGGCCCGTCCAGGTGCCGGTGGAGGTGCAGTTCCGCACCGTGGCCATGGACTTCTGGGCGAGCACGGAGCACAAGATCTTCTACAAGTACGAGGGTGACGTGCCCGCCCACCTGCGCCAGCGGATCACCGACGCGGCCGCCACGGCGGCCCGGATGGACGAGGAGATGGCCCAGCTGCACCGGGCCGTCCACGGCACCGACTGAGGCCCCGGCCGGCCGGTCGCACGCCCCGCTCTACGCCCCGTCGACGACGCCGGCACGGCAGGCGCGCCCGGGTCCAGAAAAATCTCCACAGGGCCGTTACCAAACCGTGTCCCGATGCCCTACTCTTCTTTCGACCCCACACTGCGGGGTCACCACCAGGTCGCCGAGTCCTGCCAGCCGGGTGGTCCCTGAACGCCACGGCAGGAGCGGGGGACCCATTTTTTCGGCCCCAGTGCCTCGGGGTGAAGTCCACGCGGTCGCACGACCGGTGGGCGGGATGCTCATCTCCATCCCAACCCGACAGCTAACTCCGCAGGCGGAGGAGAGACCATGTCGATGTTCTACGCCGGGCGCCACCGCGCCCCGAGCACGAAGACCCCCCAGCGCACCGGCGCCAGCCTGGTGGCCGTCGCCGCCGTCGGCCTCGGTACCGCCGCCGCCACGGCGCCCGCCGCGAGCGCGGCACCCGCCACCGTGAGCGCCCCGTCCGCCGCCTCCGTCTCGTCGGCGTCGTCCGCGACGTCGACCGCGAGCTTCTCGGGCCTCGTCCGTCGCGGCGCCCGCGGCTACGTCGTCAGGCAGATCCAGTGGCGCACCGGCGCCAGCGCCGACGGCGTCTTCGGGCCCCTGACGGAGTCCGCGGTCAAGCGCTACCAGCGCCGCAACGGCCTCGTCGCCGATGGCATCGTCGGCCCCCGCACCGGCACCAAGATGGGCCTGAGCTCGAGCCGCACCACGACGACCACCTCGCGCACCACGACGCGCACGGTCGCCGGCTCCTCGCTCCTGTCGACCGCCGCCAGCCTCGTCGGCGTGCCCTACCGCTACGGCGGCACGACGACCTCCGGCTTCGACTGCTCGGGCTTCACGCAGTACGTCTTCGCCCGCCACGGCAAGAGCCTGCCGCGCACCGCCGAGGCGCAGCGCCAGGCCGCGACCCGCGTCTCCTCCCCGCAGGCCGGTGACCTCGTCTTCTTCGGCGCCCCGGCGTACCACGTCGCGATCTACGCCGGCAACGGCATGATCTACGACGCCGGCAGCAGCCCGCGCGCCGTCACCAAGCGCTCGCTGTGGACCAGCGCCGTCTCCTACGGGCGCTTCTGAGCCGCACCCGAGCGCACGACGCTCGACCCGAAGGGGAGGTCCCGACCACGCGTCGGGACCTCCCCTTCGTCCTGTGGCTGGGGGGGGGTCACGACAGCTCTCATTGCCTTGTGCGCCAAGGGCTCTGACACCCCGCGTTACCAATTCGTGACCATATGACCTATGGTCGACCCCGGTCCCGGCACATCGCCGGGACGCCGTCCGCAGGTGCCGAGTCCTACCACTGCGACGGTTCCCCTGGTTTACCGGTAGGAGCGGAGGACCCACGTCTTCATGGTCGTCACGACCTTGGGGTGAAGTCCTCGGACCCGGCTCGCCGGGTCGTGGGCGGGGTGGTCTCCACCCCAACCCGACAGCTAACTCCGCAGGCTCGAGGAGACACACCATGAGCAGCACCTACACCGCCCGTCACGCGGCGACCCGCACCCGCTCCGCCGCCCACCGGGCCGGCGCGGGCGTCCTCGCCGCCACGGCCCTTGGCCTCGGCGCGTCGATGATGACCGCCACGAGCGCCTCCGCCAACGGCGGACCCACGACCCCGGTCGAGCAGACCTCGACCAGCACCGCGAGCGCCCCGAGCGCGTCGACCGGCAGCTTCACCGACATCGTCCGCGAGGGCGACAGCGGCAGCGTCGTCGAGCAGATCCAGGACAAGGTCGGCGTCACCGCCGACGGCGCCTTCGGCCCGGAGACCACCGCGGCCGTCACCGAGTGGCAGGCCGACGAGGGCCTGGCGGCCGACGGCGTCGTCGGCCCCGAGACCGGCTCGGCCATGGGCCTGACCGGCGGCTCGACCTCGTCCGCCCCGAGCGCCTCCACCGAGAGCACCGGCTCGACCGTCGAGGTCGCGCAGGCGAGCACGGGCGCGAGCTCGTCGATCGTCGACACCGCCCGCGGCTACGTCGGCTCGCCCTACGTCATGGGTGGCGAGGACCCGTCCGGCTTCGACTGCTCCGGCTTCGTCCAGTACGTCTACAAGCAGTCGACCGGCAAGGACCTGCCGCGCACGACGAGCGAGCAGCAGGCGGCGGCCACCCCGGTCTCCGACCCGCAGCCCGGCGACATCGTCTTCTTCGGCAACCCCGCCTACCACAACGGGATCTACGCCGGCGACGGCAAGATCATCGACGCGGGCAACTCGAGCACCGGTGTCACCGAGCGCGACATCTGGACCGACGACGTGTCCTACGGCCGCTTCTGAGCGACCACCGCGGGCCGCTTCCGAGCGGCTCGCACGACAAGGCCCCGACCGCTACGGTCGGGGCCTTGTCGTGCTCGGGTGCCGAAGGCGCGTGAGACACTGGCCCTTTCTACACGTGTAGTCGCCCCAGGAGGTCATCCGTGCCCGCCACCCACGCCACCGGCGAAGCCCTCGAGCTCACCGACCGCGACCTGCTCCCCCTTCGTCCCTGGCGTCGGGCGCAGGAGGACCCGCAGCATCCCTCCTTCAGCCACGTCGTCGACGGCGACTGGCAGACCATCACCGCCGGAGAGCACCTCGAGAGCCTCGTTGCGACGGTCCGGGGACTCGTCGCAAGCGGCGTCGCCGCCGGTGACCGTGTGGTGCTCATGGCCGACACCCGCTATGAGTGGCTGCTGCTCGACGAGGCGATCTGGAACGCCGGGGCCGGCACCGTCCCCGTCTACCCGTCGTCGTCGCGCAGCCAGCTCGAGTGGATCGTCCGCGACTCCGGCGCGCGGGTCCTGCTCGTCGAGACGCCGGCGATGGCACAGCTGGCCACCGGTCTCGACGTCGAGGTCCTCGTCATCGACGACGGCGCCCTCGCCACCCTCGCCGAGCGCGGTCAGACCGTGGCCGAGGATGAGGTGCACGCGCGCCGGGACGCAGTGACCTTCGACGGCCTCGCCGGGATCGTCTACACCTCCGGCACCACCGGTCGGCCGAAGGGGGTCGTCCTCACCCACCGGCACCTCGCCGCCGAGGTCGCGGGCTGCCTGGCACACCCGATCGGCGAGGTCGGGGCGCCCGGCCGCCGCATCCTGATGTTCCTGCCGATGGCGCACGTGCTCGCCCGCTCCGTCGCCTACATCGCCGCGCAGTCCGGCGCCACGGTCGGCTTCTGGTCCGACTTCTCGACGATCGTCGAGAAGTTCGGCTCCTTCCGTCCGCACATGGTCGTCGGCGTACCCCGGGTCTTCGAAAAGGTGCACGCCGGCATCCGCGCCAAGGCGGCCGGGCGCCGCGTCTCCGCCGCCGTCTTCGCGAAGGGGGAGCAGGTCGCCATCGACTGGAGCCGGGCCGTGGGCGACGACCCGCGCCCGGGCCGCCCCGGGCTGCGGCTGCGGGTGCTGCACGCGGTCTTCGACCGGCTGCTCTACGCCAAGGTCCGCGCGGCCCTCGGCGGGGAGACGATGTACGAGATCAGCGGCGGCGGGGCGCTCGGCGAGCGCCTCGGCCACTTCTTCCGCGGCGTCGGCGTGCCGATCCACGAGGGCTACGGCCTGACCGAGACCTGCGCGGCGATCACCGTCAACGGGCCCGGCCAGCAGCGTGTCGGCACCGTCGGCCGGCCGCTGCCGGGCAACGAGGTGCGCATCGGCGAGGACGGGGCGATCGAAGTCCGCGGCGCCGTCGTCACCGACGAATACTGGGGCAACGACGAGGCGACGCGGTCGTCGATCGTCGACGGCTGGTTCGCCACCGGTGACCTCGGCTCGCTCGACGACGAGGGCTATCTGACGATCACCGGCCGGGCCAAGGAGATCATCGTGACCGCGGGCGGCAAGAACGTCGTGCCCGGTCCGCTCGAGGACGTGCTGCGCTCCCACCCGCTCGTCTCCCAGGCGATGGTCGTCGGCGAGGGACGGCCCTTCGTCGCAGCGCTCATCACGCTCGACCCGGAGACGGAGCGCCCCGCCGACCCGCAGGCCGAGCTGCAGGGCGTCGTCGACGAGGCCAACGAGCTGGTCTCCAAGGCCGAGGGGATCAAGAAGTTCGTCGTCCTCGACGACGACTTCACCGAGGAGTCGGGCGAGATGACCGCGACGCAGAAGCTCAGGCGCCACGTCATCGAGACCCAGCGCGCCGAGGCGATCGAGGGGCTCTACGCGAAGCGCTGAGTCGGGGCCCGGACGGGCCCCGCCAAGGCCGCTCAGCTGCTCGCCGGCACCGCCGTGAGCACGACGTTGTCGCGGTAGTGCTGCTCCCCGTCGATCGTCATCACCGGGCCGCCGCAGGTGACGAGGGCGAGCTGGCGGGGGCCGTCGACCGCGAAGATCGAGCGGGGCAAGGACACCTTGGAGTAGCTCTGCAGGCTCGTCGTGACGAAGGTCGACCGACGACCCGCACCGTCGGTGACGTGGACCAGCGCTCCCGGACGGGCGTCACTGAGCCGCGCGAGAGCGCCCGGCGTCCCCGACAGGTCGACGTGCCCCGCGAGCAGGGTCGTGCCCGCGCCCGCGTCGAGCGGGGCGGACCACACGTCGCGACCGACCCGCCACGGCTCCCGCGGGATGTCGAGGGACCCGCCGCTGAACTTCACCCCGTCGAGGCTGGCGTAGATCCCGAGCGAGGGCACGTAGAGGCGCTCGGGCCCCATCCGGTCGGGCGACATGACCAGGCCCTCGCTCGCGCTCGTCGAGGTGCTGGCCGAGGCGCTGGAGGACGAGGTCGAGTCGTCCGGGATCGGGGCGACGGTCGCCGTGCGGGTCGGGTCCGGGGTCGGCGATGCCACCGCGAAGGTGTGGCTGGGGACCGGCGCCGCCGCGGGCTCCTCCCCTCCCGCGAGCGACCACCAGACGAGCCCGGCACCCCCGACGACGAGGGCGAGCGCGAGCAGCAGCAGGGCGAGTCGTCTCAGGGTGCTGCCGCCGGATCAGTCCGCGCGACGGGCGCGCACGGCGACACCGATGCCGCTGAGGAGCAGCAGGCCACCACCGACGAGGCCCAGGGTGTTGGGTCCGGCGACGTCGGGGACACCGGCGTTGATCGTGCGCGCCTGGGTGCGGTCCGCCGCGTCCGAGCCGTCGGTGCCGAAGTAGGTCTCGCACGCGATGCCGTCGTTGTCGGCGTCGAGGCGGTGGGGGTCCATGGCCGGGCCACCGTGGAGGGTGAAGAAGGTCTGCGCCTCCCTCTGGGAGGAGAAGTCGGGGCAGTCCTTGTCAGCGGTCGTGACGGAGGGTGCGGCCGACGAGGCCGACACGGTGACGGATGACCGGCTCGGCGCGGCGGCGGGGGCCTTTGCGGCGGGGACCTTGGCAGCCGGCACCTTGGCCGCCGGCACCTTGGCCGCCGGAGCCTTGGTAGCCGGCACCTTGGCCGCCGGAGCCTTGGCCGCGGGGACCTTGGCCGCCGGCGCAGCAGGAGCAGCTGCCGGGGCAGCCGCCTGGGGCGCAGCAGCCGGGGCGGCCACCTGCGGGGCAGCGGCCGGAGCGGCCTGGGGCGCCACGACCGGTGCCGCCTGCTGGGCGTCCGCCGCCGAGGCCTTCTCGGCAGCGGCGGGGACGGAGCCGTCGGTCTCGCTGTCCTGGGCCGGGGCGTCGTCCGCCGTGTCGGGCGCAACCGCCCCGCACGAGGCGTCGAGGAGCGTGTTGACCGGGGTCGCCCCGTCGGTCCACGCGGCCCGGGCCCAGTCGCGCCCCTCCACGGTCGCGGACGGGTCGGGCTCACCCGCGATCAGCGCGACGGCCATGACGGACGCGTCGCCGCCCTTCGTCACCTCGGACGCCGGCGCGATGACGGCCGTGACGTCGGCGTCGCCGTCGGCCGCCGAGAGCCCGCGAGCGGTGAGCGCCTCGCGCACCGAGCTGACGAGCGCGGCGTCGACGCCCTCGGCGCTCGTCACGGCGAAGGTCGTGCCCGCGTCGCACAGGGTGCTCGGCACGGCGGCCGTCGCCGGTGTGGCGAAGGTCAGCGCGAGGCCTCCCGACATGACGAGTCCGGCGATGGTGGTCCTGGCAATGGTGGTGCGCACGTCTGCTCTCCCCATGACGAAACGGCGAAGGCGCTCCCCCACGGGCGCGCCGATGGTCGGAAGATATACCCACCCGGGCCGGGCGGGAAGCCCCCTTCGCAAGGTGCTGGCTGACGGTGGCTGCTGGCAGGGTGGGGCCATGGGCGAAGCGGACAACGAGCACGGCCACCGGCACGACGGGGACGCGAAGCATTTCGACGACACGGCCGCGACCTGGGACGACGACCCCGACAAGGTGCGCCAGTCGAATGAGGTGGCGGCGGCGATCGCGGGGCGGGTCCCCCTTCGTCCGCGGCTGCGGCTGCTCGACTACGGCGCCGGCACCGCCCTCGTGACCACGGCGCTGCTGCCGCGCCTGCCGGAGGTCGAGGTGACCGTTGCCGACAGCTCCTCGGGGATGCGGCAGGTGCTCGCCGACAAGGTGGCCGGCGGCACGCTGCCGTCCCCGACGCGCGTGTGGGACCTCGACCTCGAGACCCAGCCGGTGCCCACGGAGCGCTTCGACCTCGTGGTCACCTCCAACGTCCTGCACCACGTCGGGGAGCTCGACCGGGTCCTCGCCGGCTTCGCCGAGCTGCTCGACGCCGGTGGGTGGGTGGCCGTCGCCGATCTCGACCGCGAGGACGGCAGCTTCCACGACCACGACTTCGGCGGGCACCACGGCTTCGACCGCGCCGAGGTCGCGAGCCGGCTCGCGTCAGCTGGCTTCGTCGACGTGACCGTCGGCGATGCCGGCCACGTGCACAAGCAGGACCGCGACTACCCGGTCTTCCTCGCCGTCGGCCGCCGGGCGTGATGCGCACCGTCGGCGACGCCGAGCGCCGCGCCCGCCTGGCGACACGGCACGCACTGCACCCCGACCACCACGCACCCGACGTCGTCGGCGCGGCCCGCTCGGTGGTCTGCCTGCACGCGACCGAGGCCGCGACCGTGCACCTGGCCGTCGGCGCCCGCACCACCGGGGTCACCCCCTTCGACGTCGACACGGTGCTCTACGACGACCGCGGCATCGTCAAGCAGCTGGCGATGCGCCGCACGCTCTTCGCCTTCCCCCGTGACCTGCTGCCCGCCGCGCTCGCCGTGGCCCGCGAGCGGATCGCGCCCGAGCAGCACCGGCTCGTCGCCCGCGACGCCACGCGGCACGGCATCGCCGACGACGGTGCGGCCTGGCTCGAGACGGCGGGAGCCGCGGTGGAGCGACGGCTGGCCGGCGGCGAGGCCCTCCCGGCCGCCGCCCTGCGTGCCGAGCTGCCGGAGCTCTCCGGGGCGATCACGATCAACGAGGGCAAGCGCTACGGCGGCACCTTCAACCTCGCGCCGCGCGTGCTCACCTGGCTCGGGGCGCAGGGGCGGATCACCCGCGGGCCCAATGCCGGTCACTGGCGCCTGTCGAAGCCCGCGTGGACCCTCATGGACGCGTGGCTCGGCGAGGAGCCGGCGGTCCCCGACCTCGCGACCGGCTACACCGAGCTCGTGCGCCGGTGGTTGGAGCGCTTCGGTCCCGGCACGACCGAGGACGTGCAGTGGTGGCTCGGGGCGACGAAGGGGGCCACCCGCGCGGCCCTCGCGGACGTCGGCGCCGTCGAGGTGGGGCTCGAGGGTGGCGCCACGGGGTGGCTGCTGCCCGACGACCTCGAGCCGGTCGCCGAGTTCGGCCCCTGGGCGGCCCTGCTGCCGACACTCGACCCCACGACGATGGGGTGGAAGGCCCGCGACTGGTACCTCGACCCCTCCCACCGCGAGCTGCTCTTCGACAGCAACGGCAACGGCGGCACCACGGCCTGGTGGGACGGCCGCATCGTCGGCGCGTGGGTGCAGGACGACGACGGCGTCGTGTCGGTCGTCGAGTGCCCGGGCACCGACCTCGGGACCGAAGGGAGGTCCGCTCTCGCCGTCGAGGCGGAGCGGCTCACCGCCTGGCTCGACGGCGTGCGGATCACCAACGTCTACTCGTCGCGGCTGATGAAGGGGGAGGCGCTGCCCTAGGCCGCGGGGCGCCGACGCGCCGCAATCGGCCGGGGCGCCGGCTATCGGGCGGAGGTCTGCGGGGCCGGGCTCGTCGAGCCGCCGGAGGACGGCTGCGTCGTCGGGTCACTCGTCGCCGGGGGCGTCGAGGGCTCTGTCGTCGGGACCGTGGTCGTGGGCTGCGTGCTCGTCGGGGTCGTCGAGGTGGGCGTCGTCGTGGTCGGCGGCGCGACCGTGAAGGACGACGGCGGCACCGTCGTGGACGACGTCGAGGTCGACGACGACGTGGTGGTCGTCGTGGTGAGCGACGGGGTCGTCGACGTGGACCGGGGGGCGCTCGTGGTCGTCGGCGGTGGTGCCTGCGTCGTCGTGGGGGCCGGCGGCGCTGTCGTCGTCGGAGGCGGTGCGACCGGGGCCGTCGTGGTCGGCGCGGGGGTGGTCGTCGAGCTCGTCGACGAGGTCCGCGTCGGCGTCCCGGTGGTCGTCGTGTCACTCGTCGTCGTGGTCGTGACCTCGACCGGGATCGCCGTGTCCGCCTCGCGGGTCAGGGCGAAGGCCGCGCCCGCCACGAGCAGGACCGCGCCGACGAGACCCGCGACGAGGAGGCCGGCACCGCGACGCCGCCGCGGGCGCGCACCGGGGCGAAGGGAGGCGGCCGCGCCTCCGCCGGCCACGACGCCGGTGGCACCGCCGGTCCCTCCGGCGCCTGTGGCCGCGCCCATGGCACCTGTCGCGCTGGCCGCTCCGACTGCACCCGCCGCTCCGACTGCCCCTGCCGCGCCGCCCGTACCGGCCGCGCCACCCGCGGCGCCCACACCGGTGACCGGCTGCGCGCGGCGACGGGAGCCCCCTTCGCTCCGTGGGATGACCACCGTCTCGTCGGGCTCGTCGTCCGCCCACGGGAAGAGCCCGAAGCCGACCGCCGGGTCGACCTCCGGCTCGTCGGCGAGGTCCGCGAGCCGGCGGTGGGCCTCGTCGGCGGTCAGGCGGCGGGAGGAAGCCTTGGCTGTCATCGCCGCGAGCACCGCGCCGAGCTCGGTGCCGCGACCGCCGCCGGCGAGGACCGCCCGCAGGGTCGTGCCGAGGGCCCACACGTCGGCGGACCGGCCACGCTCGCCGGTGAGGGTGGGGTCGTGGTCGATGGGTTCGGTCAGCTTGGGAGCCCCGTCCGCACCGATGAGGACGCTCGACGGGCCGACCCCGCCGTGCACGAGGCCGGCGCGGTGCACGGCCGCGAGGCCGGAGGCGAGCTGGGCACCGAGGACGGCGGCCTCGTGCGGGCGCAGCTGACCCTGCTCACGCACCTGCGCCGTCAGGGTCGGGCCGTCGACGAGCTCGAGGACGAGGAGCGGCGGCTGGCTGTCGGTGACGACGTCGTAGACCGCGACGAGGTGCGGGTGGCTCAGGCGGGAGGCGGTGCGGGCGACGCGCAAGGCCTCGTCGGCCCGCTCCGGCTCGGCGGCGAGCTCCTTGAGCAGCACTCGACGCTGCAGGACGGTGTCACGGGCCAGCCACGACCGCCCGGTGGGTTCGTTCGCTTCGCGGCGCCCGCCGGCGACTCCGGCCCCTGCACTGCCGGCGAAGACCGGGCCACGCTCGTAGCGGCCGGCCACGAGAGGGGCAGGCTCGCTCATGGCTCCGCCCTCCTCCCGCACGCGGGCTGCGTCGGAGCCGGCTCCGACAGGTCCCCTTGACTGCCCGCAGCTACCACCGTAGGCGCTGCGCCCGCCGCCGGGAAGGCCCGCCCGCGTCCCGGCTCCCGCGTGGGCCGAGGGCGGAGCCGGCGCCCCCGGTGCTCGCCTGCGCCGCGCGGTCCAGACTGGGGTCATGAGCGACGAGACCCCGGGCCCCGACGACGCCGCGATCGAGCTGGCCCACCAGCTCTTCGACTGGGCCCGCGAGGGGCAGGCCGAGCGGCTCGGCGCCTATGTCGAGGCCGGCGCCCCCGTCGACCTGCGCGACCCCGCCGGCAACACGATGCTCATGCTCGCGGCCTACCACGGGCACGCCGAGACGGTGCGCGAGCTCGCCCGCCGCGGCGCCGACGTCGATGCGCTCAACGACCGCGGCCAGTCACCTCTGGCCGGCGCCGTCTTCAAGGCTGAGCCCGAGGTCGTCGCCGCCCTGCTCGAGCACGGCGCCGACCCCGACGCCGGCACGCCGAGCGCCTGGGCGACGGCGCAGATGTTCGGCCAGGAGGGCCTGCTCGAGCGGTGACCCGCTCGTTCGGCGACGGCTCCTCCCTTCGCCCAACTCTGCAAGACCCTGGGGTCCTGCGGAGTTACCGGACGGACGGTGGGCTCTGGCCGCCTCGGCCCGGCGGTGGTAGACCGGACCCATGTCCCTCATCCGGAGATATCCCTCGGACACCTACTCCGGGGACGGTGAGGCGAGCGCCTGGGTGCGCCGCGCCGACGAGCCGCCGGAGATCACCTATCGCAACGGCGGGACCTGCGAGTACCTCGCGCGGGGCGAGCGCACCGAGGGCCGCTTCGGGCTCTACCGGTGGACCTTCGGCGACACCGAGACCGGGCCCGACCCGCACTTCCACCGCGCGCTCTCCGAGCAGTTCTACGTCCTGTCCGGGCAGGTGCGCCTCTTCGACGGCCGGGAGTGGGTCACCGCGACCTCCGGCGACTTCCTCTACGTCCCCGAGGGCGGGGTGCACGGCTTCCGCGGGTCCGACCACGCGTCGATGCTGCTGATGTTCGCCCCCGGGGCACCGCGGGAGGACTACTTCGAGACCCTCGCCCGCGGCGAGGAGATGACCGAGGAGCAGCGCGCCGAGTTCATGGTCCGGCACGACACCTACTGGGTCTGACCTCCCTTCGCCCGGCCACCCCACCACCCGAGGAGCCAGCATGCCCGAGACCCACGAGTACGACGTCGTCGTCATCGGCGCCGGACCCGTCGGCGAAAACGTCGCGCAGTACGCCATCGAGGGCACCGACCTCACCGCAGCGCTCGTCGAGGGCGAGCTCTACGGCGGCGAGTGCTCCTACTGGGCGTGCATCCCGAGCAAGGCGCTGCTGCGCCCGATCGCCGTCGCCGACACCACCGCCCACCTGCAGGGGGTGGCCACCGCCGAGGTCGAACCGGAGGGCCTGCTCGCCCGCCGCGACACCTGGGTCGGCGGCCGTGACGACTCCGGCCAGGTCCGCTGGGCGGAGGGCCTGGGCATCACGGCCTTGCGCGGCCACGCTCGTCTCGTCGGCGAGCGCGAGGTCGAGGTGACCGGTGACGACGGCCCGCTCCGGCTGCGGGCCCGCCGCGCGGTGGTCATCGCCACCGGCAGCGAGCCGGTGGTCCCGCCGCCCTTCGCCGACGCGCACCCGTGGGGCTCTCGTGACGCGACCGCGGTCGCCGAGGTCCCGGGGCGGCTCGTCGTCGTCGGTGGTGGGGTCGTGGCCGTCGAGGCCGCGACGTGGATGGCCGCCCTCGGCAGCGAGGTCACGATGCTCGTGCGGGGCGACACCCTCCTCGCCGGTCAGGAGCCCTTCGCGGGCAGCGTCGTCGCACAGGCACTTCGGGCGAAGGGGGTCGACGTGCGGCTCTCGACGTCGGCCACCGGCTGCCGCCGGCCGGACGCTCGGGACACCGGGGTCGGCCGCGTCCACGGCGGCCCGGTCACGGTCGTCACCGACGACGGCGAGGTCGAGGCCGACGAGGTGCTCGTCGCGACCGGGCGCCGCCCCCGACTGGGCGATGTCGGCCTCGACGCGGTCGGCCTCTCCCCCGACGACGTGCTCGAGGGGCGGCTGCCCGAGTGGCTCCACGCGGTGGGTGACGCGAGCGGCGAGGCGCCGCTGACCCACTGGGGCAAGTACCGCGCGCGGGTGGTCGGGGACGCGATCTCAGCCGCGGCCACCGGGCGCGAGCCGCTCCCGGTGCCCGACGGGGTGCCGGTCCCCCAGGTCGTCTTCACCGACCCGCAGGTGGCGCGGGTCGGGATGACCGAGGCCGGGGCCCGCGAGGCGGGGCACGACGTCGAGGTGGCGGAAGTCCCCTTCGCGCAGGTCGGCGGGGCCGCGCTGCTGCGCGACGACGCCCCCGGCCGGGCGAAGCTCGTCGTCGACCGGACCACCGGGCTCGTCCTCGGCACGACCTTCGTCGGCACCGACGCCGGGCAGCTGCTGCACGCGGCGACGATCGCGATCACCGGGCAGGTGCCGGTCCACCTGCTGCGGCACGCGGTGCCGAGCTTCCCCGACGCGAGCGAGGTGTGGCTGCGCCTGCTCGAGGCCCTGCCGGTCGAGCTGCGTCGCCCCTGAGCCGGTCAGTCGGTCGCGGTCGAGCGCGCCTTGAAGTGGAGGTCCTGGTAGTCGGGGTGCCGGGCCATCCAGCCCTCGATGAAGGGGCAGACCGGCAGCACCTTGCGCCGGCCCTCGGCCCGCACGTGGTCGAGTGCGGCGCGGGCGAGGGCACCACCCACGCCGAGGCCCTCGTGGGCGCGGTCGACCTCGGTGTGGGTGAAGACGTAGAGGTCGTCGGTCAGCTGGTACTCGGCGAAACCCGCTGTGGCGCCGTCGATCTCGGCGACGAAGCGCGACTCGTCGGGGCGGTGGGTGATCGTCACGTCGGCCATGGTCCTCAGCGTAGGGCTCAGGCCCGGGGGCGCAGGGCGACGATGCCGCCGGTCGCGCCGACGTAGAGCCCGCCGTCGGGTCCGACGTAGATCGCCGCGTAGTGGTTGTTGACCATCGGACCGGTCCCGGCGAGCCGGCGCCACATGACCTTGCCGGTCGTCGCGTCGACCGCGGTGAAGTACCAGGCATCGATGCCGGCGACGGACTCCCCCTTCGTGTAGGTGGCGATGACCCCCGCCCGGGTGCCCTTGGAGACGACCGACGGGGTACGGATCTGGTCGTTGGCCCACACCCGCTCGCAGCCGTCGTCGGTGACGTCGATGCGGGTCATGCCGGGCTCGGTGGACCGGCCGAAGGTCGCGTCGAAGAGGTTGTAGCCGTAGTTGCTCTCGACGAAGAGGGAGGACCCGATGGCGATGAGGGAGTTGTCCGTGGCGCTGCGCTCGGGGGCGAAGACCGGGACCCGGCAGTGCTCCCGGCTGCCCAGCCCCCGCCGCGTGTCGTAGACGACGACGTGCATCCGCGGGTCGGCGTTGTCGGTGATGGCGACGTAGCGCTCGCCGAGCAGGAGGGAGGGCGTGGTGCCGGAGGCGCGGCTCGTCTGGCCGGGCTTGCGGCGGGTGCCGGCGTCATAGGTCTGCCGCCACGCGACCTGCGGGGTGGCGCCGTCGGCGCGCAGGGCGACGAGCTCGCGCGAGGTGACGACCCAGGCGCGTCCGTCGCTGCCGACGGCGAAGGAGTTCTCGATGTCGGCGTCCTCGAAGCGCGTCGAGCCGACGTCGCCGGACTCGGGGTCGAGCACGGCCACGGAGCCGAGCTGGCCGACGACCCAGATCTCGCCGTCCGTGCCCGGCACCGCGGAGTTGATCCCTTCGCCCTCGGCCAGACCTGACGTCACGTCGAACTCGTCGACCGCCTCGATCGCCGGCTCGCCCGAGGAGTCGGCGACCGACCAGCGGGTGATCCGGCCGTCGGAGGTGGGCAGCACGACCCGCTGCTCGTCGTCGAGCACGGCGTATCCGCCCCCGGCGAAGTTCGTCGCGAAGTCGGCGCGGAAGGGCCGGTCGGCGACGTGCTCCCGGGCGAGGACCTCGAGCGAGTCCGGGTCGAGCACGTTGAGCGTCACCCGGGTGGCGTTGACGCACACCGCGACGATGCGGACGTGCTCGTCGAAGAGCATCGAGGCGCACACGCCGCCGAGGTGACGACGGATGACCCGGGCGCCGCGGGGGTCGAGCACCTCACGGTCGGTGTAGGCATCGGTCATCGCCGCGTCGCCGTGGATGTTGCTGTCGGGGTTGGCGGCCAGGTGTCGCCCCTGGGCGGCCGGCTCGCCGTCGAGCGGCGCTGTCGGGGTCGTGGACGACACCTCGAGGTCGGGGCTGAGGGCGGCGCCGATGGGGCCGATCGGGATGGTGTCGCGGGTGGCGCCGACGGCTGCGAGGGCGAGGAGCCAGGCCAGGGCGGCGGCGACGGTGACCCGGCCGGCTCGCGAGCGACCGTGCTCGCGAGTGCGCTCGCCGCGGGCCCGCCACAGCACGAGCAGCGTTGCGGCAGCGACGATCCCGAGCAGCATGCCGTGCACGAGCGGGGCCGCGGTGGTCATGCCGCGCTGGCCGGGGGCGATCGCGATGACGAGCGCCAGGGTCGAGACGATGCCGGCGCCGATCCACGAGCCGGGGGTGCGGCGGCGGACCGCGACGGCGACCGCGACCATGGCGACGGGCAGCAGCGCCACGACGAAGGGCAGGCCCGACGCGATCGTCGCCGGCAGGTCCGCCCGCCGTGCCTGGGCGCCGAGGGCGCGCGGCGATGTCAGCAGGTTGTCGAGCGTGGCGATCGGCGAGGCGACGAGCAGCGCCTGCGCCACGAGGAGCGAAGGGAGCAGCCGCGGACGGGTCGAGGTGGCCATCGGTCCATCCAAGCGTGCGGCGGTGCGGCTCAGGCCCTGTCGGCGCGGTCCGTGATCAACCACCCAGCGGTGATGGACAGCCAGGCGTCGTCACCGTCGCGCAGGCGGGTGAGCACGCCGTCGACCTCGGGCAGGTCGAGCTCGGCGAGGGCCTCGATGGCCGGCAGGACGACCTCCTTGTCGTCGCGCTCGACGGCGTGGAGGAGGTCGGTGGCAGCCTCGCGGGCGGCCGGGTCGCCGATCGCGAGGAGCGCCTCGGCGGCGTGACGGCGCACGGAGAGGTCGGGGTCCTCGCGCAGCCGGGTCGCCAGCCCCTCGACCGCGGCCTCACCGGCCTGCTCGAGGGCTCGGGTCAGCTCGCGGCGACGGAAGTCCTGCTCGACCCCGAGGTGGTCGACGAGCGCCGCGACGGCGCCGGGCGTGTGGATCCGGCCGAGCGCCCACCACGCCTTGGCCGCGACGGCATCGTCCGCGTCGTCGGTCAGGGGCAGGATCTCGGCGACCGAAGCGGGCTCGCGGATCTTGCTCAGCGCGTGGAGCACCTGGACCCGGCCCGGCCCCTCGGCGAGGGCGTCGTCGTGCAGGGCCTCGACGAGGAGCGGGTAGGTCTCCGCCTGACGGGTGACGACGGCCCAGGTCAGGGTCTCGCGGACGTAGAAGTCGGGCTCGGTGACGAGCAGCCGCACGAGGTCGGCGGCGACGCTCTCGTCGGCGTGGGTGCCGAGCCACAGGGCGGCCCGCTGCCGGACCGACGGGTCGTCGTGACGTGCCGCCTGCAGGGCCTGGTCGAAGGGTGTCTCGCTCACGTGGCTCGACGCTACCCGCCCCTCCCCTTCGCGTGGCCAAACGGCACTGCACACCCACGACCCCTCCCCAACTTCGCAAAACCCTAGGGTTTTGCAGGGTTGGGGGCGAGCAACTTCGCAAAACCCTAGGGTTTTGCAGGGTTGGGGGTCAGCCGTGGGTGGCGCCGGAGATGTCGGTGCCGCGCGGGGTGAGCACGAAGACCGCGGCGGCCACGACGAGCATGAGCGTCCCGCCGGCGAGGCCGGCCACCTGCAGCGAGTCGACGAAGGCGGCGCCGGCGTCGGTGGCCAGCCTCGGCAGGCCGAGCTCGTCGGCCGTCGCCACCGCTGCGCCGAGGGAGTCCTCGGCGGCCCGGGCCGCCTGCGGGCCGGCCTGCTCCAGAGCGGGCGACTCCTGCAGGTGGGTGCGGTAGACGAGCGCAGAGACGCTGCCGAGGATCGCGACTCCGAGGGTGCCGCCGAGCTCGTAGGAGGTCTCCTCGAGCGCACCGGCATTGCCGGCCTTGTCCTCGGGCGAGCCCATCATGACCATCGCCGAGGCGATGGCGAGCGACCCGGTGCCGGCACCCACGAGGAGCATGGCCGTGAGCACGAGCGGGTAGGTCAGCTCGTCGGGTCCGAGCCCGACGGCGAGCAGCCCGACCCCCGCCAGCACCAGCCCCGAGGCGAGCACGGCCCGTGCCCCGATGACCCGGGCCAGCGGCGGCGCGGCGAGCGAGGCGACGGCCCCGGCGAGCGCGACGGGGATGAGCTTGATCCCCGACTCGATCGGGCTCGCGCCCTCGACGAGCTGCAGCCACTGGGTGAGCAGGAGCAGCGCCGCGAGCATGGCGAAGGTCGTGCCGAGCGCCGCGATGATCCCGGCGCTGAAGGGACGGCTGCGGAAGAGGCCGACGTCGAGCAGCGGCGCATCGCTGCGCAGGCAGCGCCGCACGAAGATCGTCAGCGCACCGAGGCCGACCGCGAGCGCCAGCAGCGCGGGCGGGTGGACGAGGCTGGCCTCCTTGCCGAAGGACTTCACCGACCAGACGAAGGCGACCATGCCGACGAGCGCGAGCACCGCGGCCGTGACATCCCACCGGCCGGCGCCCTCGACCCGCGACTCCGGCAGCACGAGCACGCCGGCGATGATCGCGGCGATCATCAGCGGCACGTTGACGAGGAAGGCCGCGTGCCAGGAGAAGTGCTCGAGGAGGAAGCCGCCGACGAGCGGGCCCACGGCCGCCCCGAGCCCGGACACGGCGGCCCAGATGCTCAGGGCCGTCGCCCGCTGCCCGGCGTCGGTGAAGATGACGCGAATGAGCGAGAGCGTGTTGGGCATGATCATCGCGCCGCCGATGCCGAGCACGGCGCGCAGGACGATGACCGCCTCAGCGGTGTCGGCGACGAGGACGAGCAGCGAGCTGACGAGGAAGATCGCGTAGCCGAGCAGGAGCATCCGTCGGCGGCCCCACCGGTCTGCGACCGCGGCCCACGGCACGAGCAGCCCGGCGAGGACGAGGGAGTAGACGTCGACGATCCACAGCTGCTGGTTGGCGGTCGGTCGCAGCTCGGCGGCCATGTCCGGCAACGCGATGTTGAGGATCGTCATGTCCATCGTGATGACGAGCAGGCTCGCGCTGAGGACGGCGACGGCGGCCCAGGCGCGGCGCGTCGACACCGGGGCGGTCGCGGAGGTGAGGGTGGAGTTCATCGGGGGTCACTCCCTTCGGTCGTGGTGGTGGCTGTGGTGGGGGCGGCCATGAGCCGGCGGAAGACCGCGGCCATCGCCTCGGCGGAGACCGGTTCGTCGTGCAGCCCGGCGTGCAGCGTGGCGCCGTCGAGGTACAGGCCGATCGCCTCGGCGACGGGCGGGTCCAGGTGGCGGGAGAGGATCTCGACGAGCCGGTCGGTCCACCGCAGGGCGAGCTCGCGCAGCCGCGGGTCGTCACCGAGCCCGGCGTGGACGAGCTCGAGGTCGGCGCGCACCGCCCGCTCGTCGGCGAGGAAGCCGTGCATCTCCCGCGCCAGCCGCTCGGGGGCGTCGTCGAGGGGCAGCAGCTGCGCCTCGACCTCGGCCAGGCCGGCGTCGATGAGGTCGGAGAGCGACTGCAGGGCGAGCTCACGCAGCTCGTCGAGCGAGCCGAAGTACTGGGTCGTGGAGCCGAGCGAGACCCCGGCCCGGGCCGCGACGGCGCGGTGGGTCAGGGAGGCGGCGCCCCCTTCGACGACAAGCTCGGCGGCCGCCTCGATGATCGCGCGGCGGCGCCCCTCCGGGTCACGTCGTCCGGGTGCCGGCCGGTCCTGCGTGGAGCCCACGGCCCCTCCCTTTGTTGTTGTACATCCGTACATGTACATGTGTACAGGATCGAAGGGGGGAACGCCAAGTCGCCCGCGGGGAGCCCTCCCCGTTGCCACCACACCGGCACTGCACGAAGGTGTCCACATGTCGCGCGCTGCCGAGCTCCCGTCGCTGTGGTCGACCGCCACCGCGCTCGCCAGCGGCACCGCACTGGCCCTCGGCCTCGCCTGGGCCGTCACCGGCCTCGACGGCGACGGCGACTCGCGTCCGCAGGCGAGCCCGGGTGACGTCTTCTCCTCCCCCTACGCCGAGGAGCCCCTGCCCGACCAGGTCCGGCTGGAGCTCCCGTGGCGACATCTCGACGTCGCGGTCGCAGCAGCGCAGCCGGAGCTGCCCGACATCTCCGGCGCCCCGGCAGACGTGGCACCTCCCGAGGGAGGGAGCTTCGTCAGGGTCGACCTGACGAGCCCGACCGACCAGGTGCCCTTCGTCGGGATCCGCCGCCCCCTGGCGACGCAGGTCGAGGTCTCCGTGCGCGCCGACGGGGTCGACCACCCGCTGAGCGATCGCCCGGGAGGCTTCCGCCTCGACCCCGAGACCGCGTGGAGCAACGCCACCGGAACGCGATGGGTGGCCGTCGACGGCGCCCCGACCGATGTGGAGCTCGTCGTCACCGTCGACGGGGAGGAGCAGGTCGTCGGCAGCGACGGCGCCGCCGACCTCGGCCGAGCCGCACAACTCGCCGACCTGCCCGCCGCCACGAGCCTCCAGGACGAACCGGAGATCGACTGCGGCCGCAGCCGCCGCGCCGACTCCTCCGACCTCGAGCTGGAGGACTACTCCCGTGAGACGGCGTGCACCGTGACGCGAGTGCTGCGCGTGCCCTACGTCGACGGGCTGGGCTGGGCCCCTCGGGGACGCGAGTACGTCGCCGTGCTCCTGACCCTCGACCGCACGGTCGACGTCGAGCGGACCGATGACGAGAGCTGGAGCTCCGCCACCACCCTCTCCGCGCGCCTCGGCGGCGAGGAGCCGCTCGCCGGCCCCGTCGACGTCAACGACCTCAACTCCGGCACCCTGGCGATCCAGGACCCGGACGACCCCCAGATGTTCGTCTTCGAGGTCGACGAGGGCACGAACCCGGACCTGGCCGCGGCGCTCGACATCGAGGCGGTCCCGAGCGATCCCTTCGCGACGGGCCGGGAGACGCTGCGGCTCGTCTGGGACGTCGAGGGAGGGCGGCTGTCGTGACCCGGGCCCCCTTCGCCCGCCGCACCGCCCGACGCCCCGCCACGAGCGCGCAGCTCTGGACCACCGTCTGTGCGGCACTGGCGGCGGCCGCCTTCGCCAGCAACCTCGCCGCTGGCTGGCGCGCCGACCACCGACACGTCCTCGCCGCCGGCGACCGGCTGTCGCTCCAGTCGCGGGTCCACAACGGGCAGCCGCACGAGGTGCTCGTCCCCGGCACGGCCGTGGACCTGCAGGTGGGCCGACCCGTGCGCGAGATGGACGCGAGCCTCGTCGACCTCGGCGCCGACCGCGACTGGTCGGACACGGCGCCCGTGCGCGCCGATGACGCGGCCCGCCTCGTCCCCGTCTCGTGGCTGGCCCGGCCGGTCGACAACGCCGCTGGTCAGGAGGTCGGCGAGCAGGAGATCGGCATCCGCCTCGTCGCCGGCGGGAGACGCATCGACCTGGCGGACGGGACGGGACGGGAGCTGGCCGCCGAGGCCACGGGCACCGGCACCTCAACGCTCGTCGCCGTCGACGCCGAGGTCGACGACCTCGCCGTCGAGGTGACCTTCGACGGCGTGACCCAGCGCCTCGACGTGGCGACCGGAGAGCTGGACCGCGGCGCCGCCGGAGGACTGGCAGTCCGCCCGCGGCGGGTCGACGTGCCGTGCCCCGACTCCCGACCGTGCCAGCTGCGGACCGACGCCGCGTGGCGGCCCTACGCCCGCCGGGCCACCCTCACGACCGGACCCCTGGCCCCCTACGCCTGGGACGACGAGCTCGGCTGGGCAGGCCAGGGGCGGCACTGGACCGGGGTCGCCGTCCGCCCCTCCCCGATGTCATACGTCGTGGACCGCGACGGCACGCCGCGCAGCGTCACCGGCGTCGCCTTCCTCTCGCTCCGCCTGGACGGGCAGGAGCCGGAGCGCACCGAGGGCCTCGAGGGCGGGGAGACGTACTCCAGCGCCCGCCCCGGCTATGCGGTCTTCGCCGTCGACGACGATGCGACGCCGCGCGAGCTCTCGGTGGCGCGCACGCTCCGACTCGACGGGGCGACCATGCCGACGACGGTGCGGGTCTCGGGTCGCTACCAGCTCGGGCGGGGCTGACCCCCTTCGCTCAGGCGCGACGGCCGGAGGCGGCCACGGCACCGGCGTTGAGCACCGAGCCACTGACGAAGAGGGTCGCGCCGATGATCTGGAAGGTGTTGGACAGGCTGGCGTCGACGATCATGTCCTGCACGCTGTCGGCGTCGGCGCCGCAGGACGACCCGGTCTCGGTCGTCGTGCACGTCCAGGAGTCCGTGGAGCTGCGGGAGTCGTGCATGTAGGCGAAGGAGAAGGCGATCGTCAATGCTCCGAGGAGCATGAAGAGCACCCCGACGATGACCGCAAGAACCCGCATGACCCACCCCTCTCGCCGGGCACCCTGCCCGTCCGCCGACCACCGTAGCCACCGGGGGCGGCCCCTAGGCTGGCGACATGCACCGGATCTTCACCACGGCCGTCGCCGACGTCTACCCGCACTACGTGACCAAGGTCGAGCGCAAGGGGCGGTCCAGGGACGAGCTCGACGAGGTGATCCGCTGGCTCACCGGCTATGACCAGGCGGCGCTCGAGCGACACCTGGCCGAGGGGACGACCTTCGAGGACTTCTTCGGACAGGCGCAGCTCAACCCGGCCGCCGAGCTGATCACCGGCTCGGTCTGCGGGGTCAAGGTGCAGGAGGTCGAGGACCCGCTGATGCGCCGGATCCGCTACCTCGACAAGCTCGTCGACGAGCTGGCCAAGGGCAAGGCGATGGACAAGGTGCTGCGTTCGGCCTGAGCCCACGTCGGGGCCAGCGCCCACCGCGCCGTGTCGGCCGTACCCCCTCGACCCGCGGGTGGGGTGGCGTGCGTCGGCGTCAGTCGCTCGGATCGAGCAGGGCCCGGATGTCGGCAGAGGTGATCGCCCCCGAGAGCGCGCCGCCGTCGTCGACGACGCGCTCGAAGAGGTCGCGCTTGCGCTCCTGCAGGTCGACGACCTTGTCCTCGATCGTGTCGGTCGACACGAGGCGGTAGACCATGACCGGCTTGTCCTGCCCGATGCGGTGGGCCCGGTCGATGGCCTGGGCCTCGGCCGCGGGGTTCCACCACGGGTCGAGGACGAAGACGTAGTCGGCCTCGGTGAGGGTCAGGCCGACACCGCCGGCCTTGAGGCTGATGAGGAAGGCGGTCTGCTCGCCCTGCTTGAAGCCGTCGATGACGCTCGCGCGGTCGGTCGTCGCCCCGTCGAGATAGCTCGTCGTGATGCCCTCGGCCTCGAGCCGCTCGCGCACGATCGCGAGGAAGCCGGTGAACTGGCTGAAGACGAGCGCCCGGTGGCCCTCCACGGCCAGCTCGCCCAGGTGCTCGACGAGCACGTCGAGCTTGGCCGAGATGCCCTGGCCGCGGTGCTCGTCGTCGACGAGACCGGGGTCGAGGCTCAGCTGCCGCAGCCGAGTCAGCGAGGCAAGGATCGCCACGCGGTTGGCGTCGGGGTCGTCGAGCAGCCCGAGCACCCGCTTTCGCTCGCGCTGCAGGTGTCGGTCGTAGATGCGCCGGTGGGTCGCGGTGAGCTCGACCGGCAGGACCTGGATCTGCTTGGGCGGCAGGTCGATCGCCACCTCCTCCTTGGTCCGACGCAGCATGAGCGGGCGGATCCGGCGGCGCAGCCGGTCGAGCAGCTCGGGCTGCTCGCCGGACTCGATGGGCTTGCGGTAGAGGTCGCCGAAGCGGTCGCGCCGCGGGTAGAGCCCGGGTGCGGCGAGCGCGAAGAGGGACCACAGGTCCATGAGCGAGTTCTCCAGCGGGGTGCCGGTCACCGCGAGGACGAAGGGGGTCGACAGGCGCCGCAGGGCCTGGTGCGTCTTGGAGCGGTCGTTCTTGACGAACTGCGCCTCGTCGAGGATCACGCCGCGCCAGTCGACCTCGGCGAACTCCGCGGCGTCGATGCGCAGCACGGCGTAGGAGGTGACGACGAGGTGGGCGCCGTCGACCGCCTCGGCGACGGACGCGCCGCGGCGGCGGTGGGTCTGCGGCAGGGTACGCACGACGAGGTCGGGGACGAACTTCGCGGCCTCGCTGGCCCACGTGCCGACGACGCTCGTGGGGGCGACGACGAGCACCGGCCGGTCGAGCTCGCCCGCCTCGTGGGCGCGGGCGAGCAGCGCCAGGGCCTGCACGGTCTTGCCCAGACCCATGTCGTCGGCGAGGACGCCCCCGAGACCGGCGTCCCAGAGCGTGCTCAGCCAGTGATAGCCCTCGAGCTGGTAGGGCCGCAGGGTCGCCCGCAGGGAGGCCGGCGCCTCGGGCACCGGGCGGCTGTCGATCTCGCGGAGGGTCTCGACGCCCGAGCGCCACGCGTGATCGCGCTCGACCTCGACGTCGGCGATCGCCGCCAGCTCGTCGTAGAGGTCGACCTGGTACCGGCTCAGCCGCACCTCGCCGGCCTCCGGCTCGACGAGTGCCCGAGCCTCCTCGATGAGCGCCCGCAGGTCGTCGAGGACCGGGTGGTCGAGCCGGAACCACTCGCCGGTCTCGAGCTGCATGATCTCCTCGCCGGCGACGAGCGCGGCGAAGAGCGGCTCGAAGGGCACCTCGACGTCGCCGACGGTGACCCGCACGTGCAGGTCGAGCCAGTCGGAGCCGCCGTCCTCGCTCGCCGCGTGCAGCGAGACCTCGGGCTCGGCGTCGAGCTCCTCGAAGCTCGGGACGTCGTCGTCGACGACCACGATGCAGCGCGGGTCGTCGTCGAGCCGCGGCACGACGACGGTGAGGGCGAGGATCGCCGCGGGCCCGTGGAGCCGCATCGGCGAGCGCAGCCGCCAGCCGTGCGGAGACCGGATCCGCGCGCCCGGCAGGTCGGCGAGCGGCTCGAGCTCCTCGAGCAGGGCGTGCTCGGCCCGGCGATCGCGCGGGAGGGACCCCTGCTCGTCAGCACCGACGACATGGGTGCTCCCGCCCGCCGAGTAGGCGAAGCCCAGGTCGAGCAGCACGCCGCGACCGTCCCGGCGCACGTGGAGGTGCAGCTGCGGCGGCTCCGGCAGCGGCAGGTCGACGCTGTCGTCGGAGGAGATGACCGTGACCCGCTCCCGCAGCCGCGGGAGGAAGAGGGCGACGAAGCGCTCGACGTCGGCCTCGGGCACGACGATGTCGCGGCCGGCGACCAGCTCACCCAGCTCGGGCGTCAGCTCGGCACCGAAGGGCGCCAACCGCATCCGCTCACCGTCCTCGCCCACCTCGGCCCAGACGACTCCGTGCGCCGGCTCGCCGACGAGCTGGAGATCACCCGCGTCCGGGCCGGCACCGTCGATCGACGGGCGGAGCAGGAGCCCCTCGTCGACAGCCGTGACGTCGAGGACCACCTCGACCGCCTCGTCGAGCAGCTCGACCTCGTCGCCGGCCTCGCTCGCGATGAGGGCGACGCCCGCGTCGCGGACCCGCCGCAGCGCGAGCCAGACGCTGGGCCCGAGTGCGTCGACGTGGACGTCGCCGCCCGAGCCGTAGGAGTGGCGGCGCATGCCGGTGTGCGCCTCGTAGAGGGCGAAGAGCGCGCTCACGGCGCGGCGGTGACCCTCGCGCACCCCGACCGCGGCGTAGGGGTTGGGCTGGAGAAGCTCGCTCCACGAGTACTTCTTCGCCCAGTGGCCCGCCTTGGTGCGGCGGGTCGGACGCAGCCGGAGCCGGGGGGCCCGCTCCCGCCCCCAGGTGTGCAGCGGCGCCTGGACCCGCTCGACGACGAGCGCGACGGGTGCGCCCTGGGTCAGGGGCTCCGGGTCGGGGTCGCGAGCCAGCGGCGCGAGCGCGTCCTCCCACGGCCGGGTCGGCGGGCTCGGCTCGACGCCGCCCGCAGATCCGCCGAGGACCTCGCGGACGCTGACCACGACGGCGACGGCGTGCTTGCAGTCACGGGCCACGGGGCAGCTGCAGCGGGCGCCCCACTCGACGACGGCATCCCTCGGGTCGCTGCGCAGGGAGACGATGGTCTGGTAGGTGTCCCGCTCCGAGCCGGCCACCTTGGCCACGACGACCCGGCCCCGGTTGAGCGTCGCCACCTGCTGGACCATGCCACGCTCCGCGTAGTCGAGACCGCGCTCGAAGGACCCCTCGTCCGTCGCGGCGAGGATCTCGTCGTCGCTCAGCCCGCGGACCCACGTGGCGGACTCGACGTCCCAGACCACGGGTCAGCCCCGCTACGAGGACGAAGGGAGGATCGGCATGCCCCCACCGTAGGCCGGTACCCCGTCACCGCCTCACCACGACCGCCGCCTGTGGACAGGCACCCACCGCACTCCCCGCCTGTGGACCCAGCCGTGGCCTCGCGCCGCCCGACGACGCGACGTCCCCCTTCGCCATGCGGTAGATTGGTTGACGTAACAACTATTACCCAGGAGCCCTCCATGGCCACCCACGCCTTCCCCGAGCCCGTCGTCGTCACCCACGGACCGAGCGATCCCGACGCGCCGCTCGTCGTGCTGCTGCACGGCCGCGGGTCGCACGAGGGCGAGATCATCTCGCTCGCTCCGCATCTGCCGCAGGGCCTGCAATACGCTGCGGTGCGCGCACCGATCGCCGAGGGTGGGGGCTTCGCGTGGTTCGCCAACCGTGGCATCGGCCGGCCGGTCGCCGAGTCGCTCGCCGCGACCATGGCGTGGTTTCGCGCCTGGCTCGACGACGTGGCCCCGGAGGGCCGCCCCGTGGTGCTCGTCGGATTCAGCGGTGGCGCCGCCTTCGCCGGCGGGCTCCTGCTGGCCGACCCCCAGCGCTTCGTGGGCGGGGCGATCCTCTTCGCGACGATGCCCTTCGACGCGGGCCTGCCGACCACGCCGGAGCGACTCGCGGGCACCTCGACGCTCGTCATCCAGGGCGACACCGACCAGGTCATCCCCCGCGAACTCCTCGACCGGACGTGGAACTACCTCACCGGCGAGTCCGGCGCCACGACGACGGCGCTGCGCGAGCCGGGTGGGCACGACCTCACCGCCGCCAGCCGGCAGGCCCTGTCGGCCTGGCTCGAGGACGTCACCGCCTGACGGTCGCGTCAGACCCCCGCGCAGCGCGCGGTCACCGCGTCGACGAGGTCGTCGAGGCCCGGGGCGTGGCTGCGGCGGATCAGTCTGCTCCGCTGAGGCGAAGGGGGGAAGGCCAGTACCCCGACAGGCAGGCACTCCCCCAGCGCCGGCCGGGGTCCTATCGTCGAGGACATGAGCACCCCCACGATCTCCCTGAACAACGACGTGACCATCCCGGCTCTCGGTTTCGGCGTCTTCCAGACCCGGCCGGACGAGACGATCGCTGCGGTCGAGACGGCGCTGCAGATCGGCTACCGGCACATCGACACGGCCGCCGCCTACGGCAACGAGCGCGAGGTCGGCGAGGCGATCCGCCGGTCCGGTCTCGCCCGCGACGAGGTCTTCGTCGAGACGAAGATCTGGATCAGCGACTACGGCTACGACGAGACGCTGCACTCCTTCGACAAGAGCGCCGGCAAGCTCGGCGTCGAGCAGATCGACCTGCTGATCCTGCACCAGGCGCTGCCGGGCGAGTTCGACACGACGATCGGCGCCTACCGAGCGCTGGAGCGGCTGCTCGCCGACGGCAGGGTGCGCGCCATCGGCGTCTCGAACTTCATGCACGAGCACCTCGACCGGCTCCTCGCGGAGACCGAGGTCGTGCCGGCCGTCAACCAGATCGAGGTGCACCCGTACTTCCGCCAGTCGGCGCTGCTCGACCGCAACAACGAGCTCGGGATCGTCAGCCAGGCGTGGTCCCCGATCGGCGGCATCACCTTCTACCGGGACTCCGGCCACACGAGCACCCTCGAGAACGAGACGATCCGCTCGATCGCGGACGCACACGGCAAGACGCCCGCGCAGGTCATGCTCGGCTGGCACCTGCAGCAGGGCCGCCAGGTCATCCCGAAGTCCGTGACTCCCGCGCGGATCGCCGAGAACTTCGACGTCTTCGACATCGAGCTCTCCGAGACCGAGCTGGCCGCCATCGACGGCCTCGACACCGGCAAGCGCGGTGGCCCCGAGCCGGAGGACATCACGCTGGAGAGCTTCGGCCGGGAGATCCCGGAGGCATGATGGGCCGCGTGGCCCATGAGACACAGACATCCCGCGTGCTCGCGCACGCGGGATGTCCTTGATCCGCATCACCTGCGGTCAGCGGGCAGCGCAATCGATGCAGGTCCGCGCCGTGGGTCGCGCCTCGAGCCGACCCGCCGAGATGGGGCGACCGCACCGCTCGCAGGTGCCGTAGTCGCCTGCGTCGAGGCGGGCCAGAGCAGCGTCGATCTCGCGGAGGTGCTCGCGGGCCTGCCGAGCGAGCGCATCGACCTGCGAGCGCTCGAAGGCGATCGTCGCCCCCTCCGGGTCGTGCTCGTCGTCGGCGTTGCTCCCCTCGCTGGCCTCGACGAGCGCGTCGAAGTCGCCGGTGAGGGTCGCGAGACGAGCGAGGGTCTCCCTTCTATCGGCGTCGAGAAGTGTCCGTGGGTCAGGCATCCACGCATCATGGCACCCGCCCTCTACAGGTCGGCGGGCTGCCCCCGGAGGTGGGGTCGGATTGGGGAGCTTCGACGCCAGGACGTCAAGCCTCTCGGGCTGGCGCAGCGCCGCATCCGTGGGTCACCGGCCACTAGTCCTGGGCTTCGCCGAGGCGCGCGTCGGGCGTGAGCTCGCCCCTGAGACCGCCGCCGGTCGCAGCCCGGGCAAGAGCACGACCCAGCGCAGGTGCCTGCTTGAACAGATTGTGACCGGCCACAAAAAGGACAGAGCCTGCCTCCCACACGGCCACGCCGTCCTCGCTCCATGGGAGGTCGGTCACCCAGCAGTGAAGGAAGTCGCGCGGCTCTGGGTGGAGACCGGGCAGCGCCCGTGTCACGTATTCGCGTGCGCGTTCGTCCAGCGATCGAATCGCCGCAGGGTCGATGAACGTTCCGTCGTCGCGGACGCCGACGGTTTCGCTGAGTCCGACCGAATAACTGCTGTTGCCCGGTAGCGGCGCCGCGTACACACCGACTTCGCCGAAGACGCCGCTGCTGTCCTGCAGGCACGCGACTCGTGCCGGGGCGGCCGCTTTCACGTCGAAGGTCAGCCGGACGTGTGCGGCAAGGCGAACCGGCAGCGACAGGCCGACGCTGCGGGCCAGGCGGGCGGTTTCGCGGCCGGCGCACACGACCACCTTGGAGTAGACAGCCCGGTCGGCGACGCTGCGCACCTCGACCGTCCCATCGGCGCGGGGATCGATGGAGATGACCTCTGCGGTGGTGACGGCATCTTCGAGGGCACCCGCGAGTGCCGTGATCGCGGTGCGGGTGCGGATCGCCCCGCCCGACTCGTCGAGCACCGCTGGCCCCGAGTACCCAGCGAGCAGCGGCATTCGCTGGGCGAGCTCCGCTGCATCGATCTCGTGCGCTTCCACGCCGCCGACCTGGTCAAGCACCCGCAGCCGCGCCAGAGCGCTGTCGCCGATCGCCACGACACCGTCTGATGAGACCAGCTCGACGTCGAAGTGTTCGGCCCACTCATCCCATACGCCGCGGCTTTCGCGCGCGAGAGCGACGAGTCGCGGGTCGTCGTGGGCATGCCGGAAGATCCGCGACTCGCCTGCGGACTGACCCGTGCCGGGCACACCGGCCTCGTACAAGCGCACCGGAACGCCCTGCTCCCGCAGCGCGTACGCCGTCGACAGACCGACGATCCCGCCCCCGATCACTGCTACCTCGGGTGAACGCGTCGTGGCAACGTCGTCGTCAGTTCCTGTCATCGCGGTTCCTCGATCTGTTAGGGATGTGCGATATGCCGTAAGAAAAGGGGTCGCTGCCACGACGTCAACGGACTGTGTCAGCCCGAAGTCACCGCGGGCAGCGACCCCTCATGTCCGGGTCAGTACTCCCGGTCTGTGGTGTCAGGCGGGCAGCTTGGAGCCCAACACGTCGAGCTTCTCGATCGTCGGTTCGGAGAACATCGCACCGGTCTGCTCGCCGAGAGCTGCCGCAACAGCGCCGGACAGGTGAGCGTCACGTCCGGCGTCGTCGGGGAACACGTCGAAGATCCCGAAGGAGGAGGGCCCGAGGCGGATCGCGAACCACGCAGTGGTCGCCGGCTCTTCCTCGACAAGCGCACGGCCGCTGTCAAGGAACTCCTTCACGTCGTCCTCCTTGCCGGGCAGCGCGTCGAACCTGACCAGCAGTCCCTTGGTCACACTCATGACTTCCCCCCTTCCGTTGTCGAGGTGCCCTCGAGTTGGGACACGATCGCCGCGGAGAACGCCGGCAGGTCCTCCGGCGAGCGGCTGGTGATGAGGTTCTTGTCGACCACGACCTCCTCGTCAACGACGTTCGCGCCAGCATTACGCAGATCCGTGCGGATGCTCGGGAAGGACGTCAGGGTGCGACCGGTGGCCACGCCGGCCTCGATCAACGTCCACGGTCCGTGACAGATCGCCGCCACCGGCTTGCCGCTCTCGACGAAGTCCCGGACGAAGGCGACAGCGTCCTCGTCGAGCCGGAGCTTGTCGGGGTTCACCGTGCCGCCCGGAAGCACCAAGGCGTCGTAGTCGGCCACCGAGGCCTCAGCCACCAGCCCGTCGACGGCGAACGTCCCCACCGGATCCAGGTCGTTCTCGCGGGCCTGGATCTCGCCCTCATCGACCGAGAGGACCTCGGTCCGGGCGCCGGCCTTGTCCAGAACCTCGCGGGGTTGCTCGAGTTCGACGCGCTCGACCCCGTCCGCGGCGAGGATCGCGACTCTCTTGCCCTGCAGATCTGCTGCCATGTCAGTTTGCCTTCTTTCCGTCGGACATACCCGGCTTGATGACGACCTTGGTCCAGCCCTCGGACCTGGAGTCGAAGTTCCTGTAGGCGTCGGCGGCCTGGTCCAGCGAGATCTCGTGGGAGATGATCCAGGACGGCTTCGCCTTGTCAGCCGCGATCAGGTCACGCAGCCGGCGGTTGTACCTCTTGACCGGGCACTGACCGTTGCCCATGGTCTGTCCCTTGAACCAGTGGGTGCCGAAGTCGATGGCCGCCTTGCCCTGCTTGGCCAATTCGCCCTTGGCCCCCGGGTCCTCGGGGACGAACACGCCGACGGTGCCGATCCCGCCGGTAAAACGCACCGAGTTGATGAGCATGTTCAAGGTGGCAGCCGGGTCTTCGTTCCCCTGCGGGTCGTGGGCCTGGTAGCCCACGCACTCGCAGCCACGGTCGGCTCCGAGCCCCATGGTCTCGTCCAGCACAGCCTGCACGGGGTCGGTCTTGGAGTCGTCGATGGCGATCGCTCCGATCTGCTCGGCCAGCGCGAGCCGGTCGGGGTGGCGATCGACCACCATGACCTTCGCGGCGCCCTTGATCGTCGCGGACAGCGCAGCCATCAGACCCACCGGACCGGCTCCAGCGATCACGACGCTGTCGCCCGGGATCACGCCAGCCATCTCGGTGGCGTGGTAACCGGTGGGGAAGATGTCGGAGAGCATGACGTAGTCATTCTCCTTCTCCTCCGCGTCCTCGCCCAGGCGCAGTGCGTTGTGGTCTCCGAAGGGCACCCGGAGCAGCTCGGCCTGGCCGCCGCCGTACGGGCCCATCTCTGCAAAACCGTAGGCCGCGCCGGCGGCAGACGGGTCAGGCTGGGTGGTGAGGCAGTAGTTCGTGAGCCCGCGCTCGCAGTTCTTGCAGAACCCGCACGAGATGTTGAAGGGCAGCACGACCCGGTCGCCGACCTGGACCTTCTCCACGCCCTTACCGATCTCCACCACCTCCCCCATGTTTTCGTGGCCGAAGGTGCGGCCCTCCTCGAAGGAGGTTCGTCCCTCGTACATGTGCAGGTCCGAGCCGCAGATATTGGTCGTTGTCATCCTGACCAGCACATCGGTGGGGCGCTCGATCTTCGCGTCCGGAACATCCGTCACCGCGACATCTCTGGGCCCCTGATAGACGACAGCCTTCATGGCGAGTCTCCAATGGTTGTGCGTGGTGAACTTCTGACTCCTTCACACTCACAGCGCGTCATGGCCGCGTCAAGCGCGTGCCACCGAACCCGACATGTCGACCGGACTTCCCCTAGCCTGCGGACGTGGGCCCCACCGATACGGACCGTCCGCGGTGGCGGCACGTCATGCCCCCCGCGGTCGCGATGGTGCTCGCCGTCGTCGTGGTCGCCGAGATCGCCTGGGCCGCCTTTGTCCTCGCGGGGTCCGACGACCTGCGTCCGCACGCCGTGCCCGCGGTGGTCGCCGCCGACCCGGTCGTCGCCGAGAGCGTGGCCCGGCAGTACGACGACCTGCCGGGCGACCCCTTCGACCTGCGTGCGGTGACCAACGAGGACACGGCACGCGCGGCACTCGACGACGGGTCTGCGCGGGCCGCGCTCATCGTCGATCTCGAGGGGTCCGTCGACCGCCTGCTGCTCGCCTCGGCCAACGACGACACCCTCGACGCGGCGATTCGCGACCGCGTCGAGCAGACCGACGAGAGTCTTGGCCGCACCGTCCACGTCGAGACCGTCGGCCCCGCTGACGCCGACGAGCGAAGGGAGGCCGCCCGCCTTGCCGTCGCCCTCGCCCTGCTCCTGGGGTTCCTCCTCGCGGTGGGCACGAGCCTGCGCGACGGGCCGGTGTCCCGCACCCACCTGCGCGCGCTGCGCCGGACCCTCGTCATCGGCTCCGCCTCCGTCGTCGGCGGGGCGCTCATCGGTGTGCTCGTGCTGCGCGGCAGCTGGGTCGGGGTGCTCGTGGCGGCCGCCGTCGCCGGAGCGGCCGCGGTCTCGACCATCGCGCTCGAAGCACTCTTCGGGTGGGCGGGTCTCGGGCTGGTGGTCGTCGCCTTCTTCGCCACGGGCGCACCGGTGCTCGCCCGGGTCGACCCCTATCTCGTCGGCGACCCGTGGGCGAGCCTCGCCGGGCTGGGGGTACCGGGCGCCGGCGTCGACACCGCGACCGCGGTGACCCTGCGCGGCGAGCTCGCCGTCGGACCGGTCGCAGTGCTGCTCGTGTGGATCGCGACCTCGCTGCTCGTCGTCGTCCTCGCCGGATCGGTGCGGCGCCGCTACGCCGTGCCCGAGCCGGTCGGCGACGAGTCGCTGCGGGACCTGAGCGGGGTCAACGCGTGGCGGGTGCGGGTCCTCGGCGTCGTTGCGCCACTCACCGCAGCGATGCTCGCGCTCGCCGTCGTCGTGCCCCGCGCCGAGGCGGCCACCCCGCGCCCCGTGGCCTCGCTCGCCGCGACCGCGGACTGCGTCGCCTCCGGGTCCGTGACCTCGGTCGACGACCTCAATCGGATCGCCGGCCTGCGCGGGACCGACGACTTCCGCGGGGGTGACGTCGGCGCCGACGCACTCCTGCAGGACGGCCGGCGGCTGTGGCTCTTCGGCGACACGCTGCGCGGCGGGCAGGCGGGGCCGACCTATGTCCGCAACTCGATGCTCGTCGCCGACGACCGGTGCCTGCGTGCCGTCCTGCCGAAGTCCGGCGGCGCCCTCATCCCGGACCGAGCGGGCAGCGGGGACAACCCCGTCGGCTACTGGCCGATGTCGACGATCGTCGACCGCCGCACGGGCTACGACCTCGTCTACGTCACGACGCAACGGGTGCAGACGACAGGGTCCGACGCCTTCGGCTTCCAGAACCTCGGGCTGTCGATCGCCGTCTTCGTCGTCCCCGCCGGTGCGACCCCGCAGCTGATCGAGCAGCGCGACATCGGCGCCGACCGCTCCGGCCGCGAGCACCCGACGTGGGGTGCCGCCACCGCGCTCGTTGGCAGCGGCACGGACCGGTGGGTCTACGTGTACGGCACCGCCAACCCGGGCTCCGACAGGGCGTGGGGGTACTCCCTTCGCGTCGCGCGGGTGCGGCCCGACGACCTGCTGAACCAGTCGCGCTGGCGCTACTGGGACGGCAGCGGGTGGTCTCGCTCGCAGGCTGACGCGATCGAGATGATCGCGGCGCGTGACGGGGTCTCGCAGACGCTCAGTGTCTTCACTCGCGGCGGGCGCTGGTATGCCCTGAGCAAGCGCAACGACCTGCTCGGCAGCGACATCACCGTGTGGACCGCGAACTCCCCCACCGGGCCGTGGTCATCGGGCACCGCGGTCGCCAAGGTGCCGAAGGGAGAGACCGGCCAGGTGCGCTACATGCCGCTGGCGCACCCCTCGCTCTTCCCGCAGGCCGGGAGCGTCGTCGCGTCGTACAGCACCAACGACACCAACAGCGAGCGCGTGGTCGAGGACCCGCTGCGGTACCGGCCGCACTTCGTCCGGGTCACGCTGCCCAGGTGACCCGGCCCGGCGCCTGCCTTCCGGGGAGCGAGGCCACGCATTGATCTATACCCCTAGGGGGTATAGATTGCAGGCATGAGCGCCAACCACGACCACCAGTTCGCGCCTGAAGGGGACACGCACGACAGCCACCCCGAAGCCCACGTGACCGACCAGGTGCACGGGCGTCATCCGCGTGATCACCAGCCGCGGAAGGCAGGCCGCGACGCTGAGCACAGCCACGGCGAGCACCGCGGCCACGGAGGGCACGGCGACCACGTCGGGCAGTTCCGCCGCCTGTTCTGGATCATGCTTGTGCTGGCGGTCCCGGTCGTCGGCTTCAACGACATGTTCGCCGACCTCATCGGCTACGACCTGCCCGACGGAGGCTGGGCGCCGTGGGTCTCGCCCGCGCTCGGCACGGTCATGTACCTGTGGGGCGGCCGGCCCTTCCTCACCGGCGCCGTGGACGAGATCCGCACTCGCCAGCCGGGGATGATGCTCCTGATCGGCCTGGCCATCACCGTGGCCTTCATCGCTTCCTGGGGCGCGAGCCTGGGCGTGCTCGACCACGAGCTGAACTTCTGGTGGGAGCTGGCCCTCCTGGTGGTCATCATGCTGCTGGGCCACTGGATCGAGATGCGTTCGCTGGCCCAGACCACCTCCGCACTGGACTCCCTGGCCGCGCTCCTGCCCGATGAGGCCGAGAAGGTGGACGGCGACGAGGTCGTCACCGTCGCACCGGCCGACTTGGTGGTCGGCGACGTCACCATCGTCCGCCCCGGGGCGTCCGTGCCCGCCGACGGACGGATCGTCGACGGCTCGGCCAGCATGGACGAGTCCATGGTCACCGGCGAGTCCAAGACCGTGCGCCGCGAGAAGGGGGAGAACGTCGTCGCCGGCACCGTGGCCACCGACTCCGGCCTGCGCGTCGAGGTCACCGCCACCGGTGACGACACCGCCCTGGCCGGCATCCAGAAGCTCGTGACCGACGCCCAGGCCTCCTCCTCCCGCGCCCAGCGCATCGCCGACACCGCCGCAGCCTGGCTCTTCTGGTTCGCCCTCGGCGCCGCTGTGATCACGGCCTTCGTCTGGTCGGTGCAGGGACTGCCCGACATCGCGGTGGTGCGCACGATCACCGTCCTTGTCATCGCCTGCCCCCACGCCCTCGGGCTGGCCATCCCGCTGGTGGTCTCCATCGCCACCGAGCGGGCCGCCCGCGGTGGCGTGCTCGTCAAGGACCGCCTGTCGCTGGAGTCGATGCGCACCGTCGACACTGTCCTCTTCGACAAGACCGGCACCCTCACCAAGGGCGAGCCCACCGTCACCGGCATCGAGGCGCACGGCGGTCACGACCAGGACCAGATCCTCGCGCTGGCGGCAGCCGCCGAGGCCGACAGTGAGCACCCGCTGGCCCGGGCCATCGTCGGTGCCGCACGCGCCCGCGAGCTTGAGGTCCCGCGCGCCGGTGACTTCTCCTCATCCCCGGCAGTGGGGGTGCGGGCGAGCGTCGACGGCACGGTGATCGAGGTCGGTGGCCCCTACCTGCTCGAGCTCCACGACCTGGCGGAGCTGCCCGTCGCCCAAACCTGGCGCGAGGAGGGCGCGATCATCCTCCACGTCCTCGCCGACGGCGGGGTCATCGGCGCCCTTCGCCTGGCCGACGAGGTCCGCGCTGAGTCCCGCGACGCCGTCGACGCCCTGCACGCCGCAGGCGCCCAAGTCGTGATGATCACCGGAGACGCCCAGGCCGTCGCCGAGACCGTCGCCACCGAGTTGGGCATCGACCGGGTCTTCGCCGGCGTCCGCCCGCAGGACAAGGCCGCCAAGGTCACCGAGCTGCAGGACGAAGGGCGAAAGGTCGCCATGGTCGGCGACGGCGTCAACGACGCCCCCGCCCTGGCCCAAGCCGACGTCGGCATCGCCATCGGCGCCGGCACCGACGTGGCCATCGGCTCCGCGGGCGTGATCCTCGCCAGCTCCGACCCGCGCTCGGTGCTCTCGGTCATCGACCTCTCGCGAGCTTCCTACCGCAAGATGAAGCAGAACCTGTGGTGGGCCGCTGGGTACAACCTCATCTCCGTGCCACTGGCCGCGGGCGTTCTCGCCCCGGTCGGCTTCGTCCTTCCGATGAGCGTCGGCGCGATCCTCATGTCGGCCTCCACCGTCGTAGTCGCCCTGAACGCCCAGCTCCTGCGGCGCCTCGACCTGACCCCGGCGCGCAGCACCGCAAAACTCCTGGGCCGCGACACCGACGAGTGAATCGGCTCACCAGCAATGCACTCCCAGCTCCAGCAAGGACTGGTCATGAGCACCACCCCAGAGTCTTCCGGCAACCGCCGCGACTACACCTACATGAAGTACGACCTCTACCGGCGATGCTGCACGTTCGGTTGGCAGTACACCGCCACGCCGACCGGCAACAGCGTCAGGTCTTGGCTGTCACCGCGGCCTCAGAGGCGCCGAGCTGACGCAGAGGCTGCTCGTCGTGCTCGCCGAGGTCGTCTCCGGCTGACCACGTCGGGGCGGTCCGCGGACCGCAACGGCACCCCTTCGCCGCTAGCGTGGACGCCATGGACATGATCAGGGGAGATCAGATCGCTGCCGAGGGGCTCACCGACTGGCGCAAGCTCGCCCAGGGGCTACACGCGAGGTATCGGGTCGAAGGCTTCGGGGAGGCGGCGCGGTTCGTCACGGCCGTCGGCGCAGGGGGCGACGACCTCGGTCATCATCCGCGCGTGCGGATCGGGGAGGGTGTCGTCGACCTCGAGGTCGTCAGCCAGGACGCGGTCTACCGCGACGACGAGGACGGGTCGGAGCTGCACGGGATCGAGTGGGTGACGCAGCGCGACGTCGACCTCGCGCGCCGGATCACGCAGATCGCCGCCGAGCTCGGGCTGACCGCGGACCCGGCTGGGGTGAGCGAGGTCGAGCTCGGGCTCGACGTCACGGACTCCGCGAAGGTCGCGCCCGTGTGGGCCGCGCTGCTCACCGGCGACCCGCAGTCGCAGGGTCGCGGGACGCCGGGCGACGAGATCCGGGACGCCGACGTGCGCATCCCCAACCTGTGGTTCGGGGAGGTGGACCCGGAGGGTGGGGGCGGTCAGCGCTTCCACCTCGAGGTCTACGTGGCCCCCGAGCAGGTCGAAGGGAGGGTCGCCGCGGCCGTCGCGGCCGGCGGCGAGGTCGTCGACGACAGCCAAGCGCCCGGCCTCACGGTCATCGCCGACCCCGAGGGCAACCGGGGCGTGCTGTGCGCCGACATGTCGGCGGCTCCGGCCTGATCGGTCCTTAGATGTGTCGCTGAGTGTCCGCTCGACATTCCTCACCCTCAATGAGGTTGACTGTTGTTCTCTGAGGGCACGGTCAAGGCGCGCGCCTTGACCGACTCTCGGAGGAGATTGGATGTCGAGATCGAGTCCAGACTGCACACGACACGCGGCCAACTTTGCATAGGTTCGGCCCACAGGGCGCCATCGTCCAATGAAGGCCCCACGGCCCTGCGGACCCGGATACGACCCATTCGTCCGCTGCAGCAGCTACCGAATTTCACCTATTCGAGCAGCAGTCCCTACACACTGCCCGGAGCCGCGTATACAAACTAGGACCCCTCTCTACAACATCAGATGTCGAGATGCAGCGAACATTGCACATGACACGCTGCCTAGATTGCACAGATCCGGCCTGGATCCCAGACGTGTGCAATCTAGAAGTCCAAGCTCGGCGCTTGTCTCGGTGATCGACCCGGATTGCCCATCCGTGTTGTGTTCCACCGACTCCCAGACGTCGCGCCACTCGATCGTGGCCTAGTTGTGCATCTCCGCGCATGATCGCGCCGGTCGCGCTCTCGCCAGGTCGCCCTCTTCAACGCAGAGCCGTGTCTCCACATGCTGAAGTGCCGCGGCATGTCGGGCGTTTCGGTGGGCACGTCTCGACTGTGCACATGTCAGCTCGTGACGTGCGCTCCGGGTGGGCTGAACTCGATGATCTCCTTCACGAGTTCGTCTACGGGGCGAGCGCTGTCCAGCCGGAGCACGGTGCAGGGCAGTGTGCCCAGCCAGGCCTGGTGCCGCGCACGGTTGCGCCCGTCGAAGTCCGGGTCCTCGTAGCCTCCGGCCCACTGCATGAACTCATGATGCGCGGTCGCGCGCGAGCCGCCGGTCTCGATGCTGACGCCGTACCGGGTCACTTCGCGGGCGCGGAGTCGATCCATTCGCTCGTCGTGGTCGAGCGAGAGGAAAACGACCGCGTCGAAGTGCTCCGCAAGTGAGTCGCCCCAACCCATGAGGGTCCCGGACAGGACCCAGGCCTCACGTCCGACGAACATCTCGTGCATGAGGCGAAGGCGGTCGGTCCCGTCGCGCTTCGTCGTGTACGGCGGCGAGGTAGGCGCCCAGAAGTAGTCGTCGGTGTCGGCGTGCGGGACCGACCACGTCGTGGCCACCGCGCGGCCAAGCGTCGTCGTGCCTGTCCCACTCGCGCCTGTGATGTGGAGCCGGCACGGGGTCAAACGTCCTCCTGCAGGGAGTCATGGATGTGAGGCGCGTGAAGGCCCCGCGTTACCGTGCCTCAGGCACTTCGGGGGTCAGTTTGAGCCAGTTGGACTAAGTGGGTCAACAGATGAGGTTGCGTTGCGTCTCAAGGGAGCAAACCTTGCCCGCGCGGCGTCCGAGCACCAGAAGTCTGGCGTCCTAGTGCCCTCGGATCCTCATATCTTAGATAGAAGTCGACTTGCTCTAATTTAGGGCGCTTCTCGACATCAGAACCCGCCCGAGTCTTTGGCGAGGTTCGAGAAGCGGGCGTAGTGACCCTGGAAGCCGAGGACGATGTCGGCGGTCGGGCCGTTTCGGTGCTTGGCCACGATGACGTCGGCCTCCCCTTCGCGCTCCGACCCAGGGTCGCGGTCGCGGTGGAGCAGGATCACGAGGTCGGCGTCCTGCTCGATCGAGTTGTGCACCGCGATGCCGTTGGCGACGAAGTTGTGGCGGCCGAGGACAGTCGCGTCGTAGACCTCTTCGACGCCGTCGGCCTCCACGGCGACGACCGTGTCCCAGAAGACGTCGTTGACGGCGGCCAGATCGAGCTCCGCTCGGTCGAGGACCGCAGCCAACTGGGCCACCGGCTCCCGCGACGGGGAGGTCGCGTAGGCGACAGCACCGGCATGGCCGCTGGTAACAGCGGCCGCCAGCTCACGACGCGACGGGCCACGCTCGACCACGGCCTCGCGGACGTCTTCCCAGACCTCGGGCGCGACCGCGTCCGCGTCGATGTGCTCCCGCGCCTGGCGGACGAGAGACAGGAGGTCGTCAGCAGCTTGGGCGAACACACCGTGGACACCGATCTCCTGCAGGAACCGTCGCTGCGAGTCCACCTCGGCGATGACAACGGCGCCGTCGCGGATCTCGACCTGGATACCGAAACGCAGCAGCAATCGGGACACGTCGTCCGCCAGATCACGAGACACCGCCAGCGAAAGGCGGCCGGTCCCCCCTTCCCCATCGATCGTGACGGCACCGCCGGTCGACCAGAGGTGCGTGAGGAAGAGGGCGATCTGAGCCTTGGGGAGGGAGAAGACCTCGTCCGGCACGCGATCCATCAACGAGGACTGTCGCCCGTCGCCCAGCATGTGCGCCAGCAGGATGACGCGCGCGTCCTCCCACTCGGTGAGCGCCCGCGGTGAGGGGACGTGACGGGGCACGGCCACACGGTCGCCCTGCCGCAGCTGGGCAAGGGGGGTCCACCCTTCGTAGGCAAGGAAGGGGTGGTTCTCCGTCGCCCGCACCGTCTTGCCCGAGGCGAGGGTCAGCTTGAAGACGACGGCTGTGCCGGTGGAGAAGGCGTGCGTCATCTTGCGCTTCACGTAGCGCAGGGAGTCGTCGAGCGCCCAGACGTCGATGTCCTTGGCGCCCGTCTCGACGAGCTCGCCGATCGTCGTCTCGGCACCGGTGTCCGCACGCAGGATGCGGGTCTCGGCGGGCAGGCAACCGGACTCACGAAGGTCACTCATCGCCGGGCGCTTGTCGGTGCGCTGCTCTGGACCACGGTTCAGCTGCGAGATCGCGATGACCGGGACCTGCAGCTCCTTCGCCAGGAGCTTGAGCGCACGGGAGAACTCGGAGACCTCCTGCTGGCGGGACTCGACCTTCTTGCCCGAGGTCATCAGCTGCAGGTAGTCGATGACGATGAGCTTGAGGTTGTGCTGCTGCTTCAAGCGCCGCGCCTTGGCGCGGATCTCCATGAGCGCGAGGTTGGGCGAGTCGTCGATGTAGAGCGGGCTATCGCTGATCCGGCCGACGACGCGGGAGAGCTTGCGCCAATCGGGGTCGCTCATCTTGCCCCGCCGCAGGTGCTGCAGTTGGATGCTCGCCTCCGCCGCGAGGACACGCATGGTGATCTCGCTGCGGCTCATCTCCAGGGAAAAGATCGCGGTCGCCATCTGGTGGTGGATCGCCGCCGCGCGGGCGATGTCCACACCCAGCGTGGATTTGCCGATTGCCGGCCTGGCCGCGACGACGATCATCTGCCCCGGGTGCAGGCCGTGAGTCAGCTCGTCGAGGTCGGTGAAGCCCGTCGGCACACCGGTCATCTCGTCGGTGCGGCCGGCGGCGACCTCGATCTCGGTCATCGTCTCGTTGAGCGTGTCCCACAGGGGGGCGTAGTCCTCGCCGCCACGCTTCTCGGCGACGGTGTAGACCTCGGCCTGCGCGGCGTTGACGATCTCCTCGACGTCGCCACCGCCCTGGGCGTAGCCCATCTGGACGATCTTGGTCCCGGCCTCGACGAGGCGACGCAGCACCGCCCGTTCGGCGACGATCTGCGCGTAGTAGCCGGCATTGGCCGCGGTCGGCACCGACTGGATGAGGTCGTGCAGATAGGCCTGGCCGCCGGCACGCTGCAGGTCGCCGCGCTTGCTCAGCTCGTCGGCGACGGTGATCGCGTCGGCCGGCTCGCCGCGGCTGTAGAGGTCGATGACCGCGTCGAAGATCAGCTCGTGGGCCGGCTTGTAGAAGTCGTGCCCGCGCACCGCCTCACCGACGTCGGCGATCGCATCCTTCGACAGCAGCATGCCGCCGAGGACCGACTGCTCGGCGCCCAGGTCCTGCGGGGGCAGCCGGTCGGCGGGGGGCCCGGACGAGTAGGAGTCGGAGTCGCCGAATGACCTCGTGTCCTGCTCGAACGTCGTCACCCGGGCTACCCTCCGTCTCCTGCACCGGACCCGGCCGAAGGGGGGGTCCGCGCGCCCCCGCGAGGGGACGTCAGAGCACTGTCGCACCCGGTGCCGACAACGCCAAACGGCCCTGTGGACAGAGGTGTGGACCGGGTGTGGACGACGCGCCACTGGTCTGTGCACAGCCCGTGGACAAGTCTGTGGATCTCCGGTCTCGACCAGCACCGACACCGCCTCTGACCTGCGCAAACACCGAGGAACAGGTGTGGACCCCAAAAAGATCAGCCAGTCCACCATCCACAGACCACGACGTGCTCCGCGACACATCGGGGGCGATCAGGCAAGCCCCGTATCGACGGACGGCCCGCCCGGTCACACGGGTCACGGGAGCGATCAGCCGGCGCGCTCGTAGCGGGCCCGCGCCCGCTCCTTGGCCTTGGCGGCCTCGACCTCGCGGTCCTTCGGCGGCGCATTGGTCACGAGGTGGTCGAGCAGGTGCTGGGTCACCTGCGCGATCTCCTCGACGGCCTCGTCGAAGGCGGCCTGGTTGGCCTGGCTCGGCTTCGTCGAACCGCTCACCTTGCGCACGTACTGGAGGGCGGCGGCGCGCACCTCGTCGGTCGTGGCCGGGGGCTCGAAGTTGTGCAGCTGTCGGATGTTTCGGCACATGCCCCCAGTCTCCTCCTGCGGACCGACAGGGGCACCCCCCTTCGCCGGTCACAAGCATTTGGTCGCTGTCGGTGGGCTGGCGGACCATGGAGGACATGCCCATCACCGCGGCGGCGCCGCACCCCGTGACCACCCCTGCCCAGACGACGCTCATCCTGCGCGTGCTGACGGTGGCCACCTTCGTCGTGATCCTCAACGAGACGATCATGAACAACGCCATCCCGCGGCTCATGGACGACTTCGGTGTCGTCGAGACCTCCGCGCAGTGGCTGACGACCGCCTTCATGCTGACGATGGCCGTCGTCATCCCGATGACCGGCTGGATCATGCGGCGCCTGGCCACGCGGCGCACTTTCGCCCTGGCGATGGGCCTCTTCACGGTGGGCACGACGATCGCCGCGGCCGCCCCGAGCTTCGAGGTGCTCGTCGCCGCCCGGGTCGTGCAGGCCGGCGGCACCGCGGTGATGATCCCGCTGCTCATGACGACCCTCATGGACCTCGTGCCCGTCGCCGACCGCGGCCGCACCATGGGCAATGTCTCGCTCGTCATCGCCGTCGCGCCCGCGATGGGCCCGGCGGTCTCCGGGGTCCTGCTCGAGCTCGGCACGTGGCGCCTGATCTTCCTCGCCGTGCTGCCGATCGCCGCCGCCTCCCTCGCCCTCGGCCTGCGTCTGCTGCCCGACACCGGCGAGCGCGAGCACAGCCGCCTCGACCTACCGAGCGTCGCCCTGGCGGTCGTCGGCTTCGGCGGCATCGTCTACGGCCTCTCGAGCCTCGGTGGCGGCCACGGCGGCGAAGGGGGTCCCGCTCCCGAGCCCGTCGTCGACCCCCTCCTCGCGGCCGGCGTCGCAGCCCTCGCCCTCGCGGTCTTCGCCTGGCGACAGCTGACCCTCGCTCGCACCGGCGACCCGCTCATGGACCTGCGCGCCTTCCGGCATCGCAGCTTCACCGGTGCCTTCGTCACGATGTGCCTCGGCTTCGCCGCGCTCATCAGCTCGGTGATCCTGCTGCCGATCCACCTGCAGCGCGGGCTGGGCCTGAGCACCCTCGAGACCGGGCTGCTGCTCATCCCCGGCGGCCTGGCCATGGGCCTGCTCGGCCCGTCGATCGGCCGGCTCTACGACCGCATCGGCGCCCGACCGCTCGTCGTCCCCGGTGCGGTCGGCATGACCGTCTCGCTCGGCCTCTTCGCCCTCCTGCTCCCGCACGTCGGCATGTGGACCGTGCTCGTGCTGCACGTGCTCCTCAGCCTCTCGCTCGCGCTGCTCTTCACCCCGCTCTTCACCGCGGGCCTGGGGTCGCTCCCGCACTCCCTGCACGCCCACGGGTCGGCGCTGCTCGGCTCCTCGCAGCAGGTCTTCGGCGCCGCCGGCACCGCGACGAGCATCGCCGTCATGTCCCTCGTCGCCGGGTCCGACCCGAGCACGGCCGAGCGCACCTCGGGCGTCCAGGCCGCCTTCGTCATGCTCGCGGTGGCCGCGGCGGTGAGCGTCGCGACCTGCCTCATGGTCAGCACACCGGTCGAGGACCCCGAGGATCCCACCGAGACGCCGGCCGAGGAGCCTGCCGCCGAGCTCGCCTGACCGGAGGCGACGTCCCTTCGCCGCCTGCTCTCGGCTCGGGCTACGACGTGCCGGTGCTCCGGTCGTCGATCCCCGTCCGGGAGCAGGCGGCTCAGCGCACGCCGGGCACGAGCGAGGGAGTGCGGCGCAGCAGCACAGCCAGGGCCACGACGAGCAGCATGAGGACCACAGACAGCATCACGGAGCCCGGCCACCCGGCCCGCGTCCACGCGGCACCGGAGGCGGTGCCGAAGACCGCGGACCCGAGGTAGTACGTGAAGAGGTACAGCGAGGCCGCCTGGCCGGCGCTCGTCCCGCCGAGGTGGGCCCGCAGCGGCACCCAGCCGCTCGCCACCCCGTGAACGGCGAAGAAGCCGATGACGAGCAGGCCCATCCCGGCGACGACGAGCGACAGCACGTCGGGCAGCGTGAGCAGCGCCCCGACGATCGCGACCGCCGCCCCGATCGGGATGACCGTGCGCCGGCCGTGACGGTCGGCAAGGTCGCCGAACCACGTCGCGCTGACCGTCCCCAGCGGGTAGACGAGGAAGACGAGGCTCGCCGCACCGATCCCCAGCGCGAAGGGGGGATCCGCCAGCCGGAAGCCGATGGTGTTGAAGAGCGCGACCATCGCCCCGAGCGAGCAGCCGCCGATGGCGTAGAGGGCGAGCAGCGCCGGGTCCGACAGGGCCCGTCGGGTCATCGCCGCCAGCGCACGCGGGTTGCCCGGCGCCGGCTCGAAGCCCCGCGAGGCCGGCAGTGCCAGCCGCACGAGGACCGCGCAGGCGAGCCCGACGAGCACGGTCGCCGCGATGCCCCAGCGCCACCCGCCGCCGAGCTCAGCGCCGAAACCGGAGACGAGCCGGCCCGACATCCCGCCGAAGGCGGTGCCCCCGACGTAGAGCCCCGCGGCCCGCCCCTGGCTCGAGGGGTGCAGCTCCTCGCGCAGGTAGGCCGTCGCGACCGCGGGCAGCCCGGCGAGCGCGAAGCCGTCGAGGAAGCGCAGCGCGAGCAGCGCCTCCCAGGTCGGAGCGAGCGCCGAGGCGAAGCCGATGACGACCGACGCTCCGAGCGAGAGGTGGATCAGGCGGGTGCGGCCGACGACGTCGGAGAGCGGTCCGGCGACGAGCAGCCCCGCGCCGATGCCGAACATCGCCAGGGACACGCTGAGGGTCGACGCCCCCGTCGAGACGCCGAAGTCACGCCGCAGGTCGGGCAGCAGCGCCTGCGTCGAGTACAGCAGGGTGAAGGTCGCCAGACCGGCGGCGAAGAGCGACCAGACGATCCGCCGGTAGCCGCTGCTGCCGGGCAGGTAGCCCTCGTGCGTCATGCCGGACGCGGCCTCGCCGCCCGGTCGTGGTGGGCGATCGCGGCGACGAGCAGGCCCTGCCCGACGACATAGGTGAGCATGACGAGCACGCTGTGGAGCGGCAGCTCGACGTCGGCGAAGGCACGCAGCGCGATGAGCGCGTCGGAGACGAGGAAGACGATCGCGCCGACCGTCGCGACCCGGTCGAGGCCGGTGGCGAGGACGGCCATGGTGACGATCGCCAGCCCGTAGACGACGACCGCGGGCAACATCGCCCCGGCCCCACCGGCCGTCACCGCGACGAGGACGACGAGCGCGAGGACATAGGGCGCGAGGAGCGCGGGTCGGGTGCGCACGATGCTGCGCCCGACGAAGGGGGCCAGTGCCGCCGCGTAGGCCAGCTGCGCCAGCAGGAAGCAGCCGAGCATGAGCCCGAAGCCCGCGGCGCTGCCCTCGGCCACGAAGCGCGGCAGGGTGTCGCCGAGCCACGACAGCAGCAGCGCGAGCAGCGTCAGACGCACCAGCCGCGAGCGCGGCAGGCGGGTCGTCGTGAGCAGCAGCCACGCGAGCAGCGGCGTGAGCAGCACCTGGGTCAGGTCCGCGAGCACCCCTCCCGGCGCGACACCCTGCGCGACCAGGTGGACGACGGTGACGACCACGAGGGCGACGAGCGCAGGCATGCCCCGAGCCTACGGGGGCAAGGCGAAGGGGGATGGCTGCGCACTTCAAGCCGAAGTCGAGAACGACAACGGGACCAGCGGACCAGGCAGGACTTCGGCGGGCGCAGCCGTCCCCCTTCGCCCTGCCCAACCACCGCCCGGGAGTCGGGGCATATCGTCGGGGCATGAGCCTCCTCGACACCCCCATCGCCCGCCTCGACGGCACGCCCGGCACGCTGCGCGACCTCACCGGCGGCCGGCCGGCGCTGCTCGTCAACGTCGCGAGCAAGTGCGGCCTGACCCCGCAGTACACCGCCCTCGAGGCGCTGCAGGAGCAGTACGCCGCGCAGGGGTTCACCGTCGTCGGCCTGCCGTGCAACCAGTTCGGCGGGCAGGAGCCGGGCACGGCCGAGGAGATCGCCGACTTCTGCTCGGCGACCTACGGCGTGACCTTCCCGATGAGCGAGAAGGTCGAGGTCAACGGCCCCGGCCGCCACCCGGTCTACGCGGGCCTCGTCGACACGGCCGACGAGGCCGGCGAGAGCGGCGACATCCGGTGGAACTTCGAGAAGTTCGTCATCGACGCCGACGGCACACCGGTCGCCCGCTTCAGCCCGCAGGTCACGCCGGACGACGACCGGGTGCTGGCCTCCCTTCGCTCCGTCCTCGCCTGAGTGGAGGCGACGGAACAACCCGCGGAGCGCATCGACGGCGGCGACCTGTCCTGCGCGCGGCTGCTCATCCTGCTCCGAGGACGGGTCGCCGACCTGCCCGCCGGCAGCATCGTGCACCTGAGCACGACCGACCCGGTGGCGCCGATCGACCTGCCGGCGTGGTGCCGGATCACCGGCCACCACTACCTCGGCGTCGCCGAGCCCGGCCCGCCCCCGGTCTACGGGGTGCGGGTGGGTGACGACCCCGTCGCCACCCGCCCCGACCGGCCCTGGCACCCGGCCTGACGCCGCCTCAGGAGAAGCGCCCGCTCGCCAGCAGCCGGTCCATGTTGCGCTCCGCGAGCGCCGTGATCGTGACGAAGGGGTTGACCCCGATCTTGCCGGGGACGAGCGACCCGTCCATGACGAAGAGGCCCGGCGAGCCCTTGAGCTCACCCGACAGGTCGGTCGCCTCGCCGAGGACGGCGCCGCCGAGCGGGTGGTAGCTGAAGTAGTCGGCGAAGGCCTTGCCGTCGTCGAAGAGGTCGTGACGGTAGACCGTGCCGTGCTCCCGGTTGAGGCGGTCCATCACGGCCCTCGCCGCGGCGACGCCCGGAGCGGCCTTGCTCTCGTCCCAGTCGAGGGTGAGCGCGCCGCGGCCGCTGTCCCAGGCGAAGGAGCCGCGGTTGGGGTTGTTGGTCACGGCGAGGTAGTTGGAGGTGAAGGTCTCGACGCCCAGGGGCAGCGGGGCGATCTCGGCGAAGACCGACGCCTCGGTGTCGTCCCACGCGTTGATGCCCATCGCCGGCATGCACGACTGCTGCGACCCGGTCGCGGTGAGCCCGAGGTAGCGGGCGACCATGAGGTTGCCGTTGGGCCCCCACCCGTGGCCGACGGCGCTCGGCAGCCCGTGCAGGCCACCGTGTGCGGCGGCGCGCAGCAGGATCCGGGAGGTGCCGACGCTGCCGGCCGCGAGGACGACCCGGTCGTAGGTGGAGCGGCGGGTCGAGACGACGTCACCGTCGAAGTTGATCGTCCGCAGCTCGAGCTCGTAGGCGCCCTCGGCGGTGCGGGTGAGGGCGGTGACCTCGGTCATGACGATCGGCGTGATCCGCCCGCTGGCCAGCGCGGTCCGCAGATAGGTCTTCGTCAGGTCGCGCTTGCCGTGGTTGTTGCCGAAGAGGATCTCCTGCGCGAGAGCGGACTTCGGTGCGTCGCCGGCGGCCTCGCGGGCCATGTGGTCCCAGTCGTAGACGCTCGGCACGAGCGTGGTGTCGAAGCCCGCGGCGCGCGCCTGGTCACGGGCGACCCGGCTGAACCCGTACCAGGGCGAGTCCAGCATCGTCGCCGTCGGCGGGGCGACGCCCAGCGCGGCATTGGCCCGGGGGAAGTAGGTCCGGTACATCTCCTCGGCGTCGACGTCGGGCAGCACCTGCTCGAAGAAGGACCGGCGCGGGGTCACGGCCATCGCGCCGTTGACGAGGGAGCCGCCGCCGAGGCCGCGCCCGACGTAGACCTTCATGTGGTCGAAGCGCTCGATCCCGAGCACGCCGGCACCGCGCTCGGTCGGGATCGAGGTCGGCACGCCGAGGATGGTGGAGAAGGGGAGCTCGACGTGGTCCTGGAACCACGTCGAGCGGGCGCTCGGCGCCGTCATCGAGGTGAAGACCTTGCCGTTGACGGGCTCCACCGTGCGCCAGTCCATGCCCATCTCGATGAGGTCGGCGCTCTGGCCGGCCGCCGCGAGCCGCTGGGCGGCGACGGCGCCGCCGTAGCCGGAGCCGATGATCGCGATGCGCGGCCCCTCGCCGGTCGTGGTCGCGGCTCGTGCGGTCGGGGCGAGCGCCGGTCCGGCGACGGTGGCCCCACCGACGGCTGCGGCGAGGAGGGTGCGACGGCTGATTGACATGGATCTCCTTGTGCCCGAAGGGAACTCGCCGATCACTACCGGCTAGTAACCACAGGCTGGCACAGGACGTCCGGGGCCGCAGGACGAGCGGCCCCGGACGAAGGGGGACGAGCTGGCCGGCGTCAGCCGCGCGCCTGCTCCCGGGCATTGGACGGACGGCCCCACGGCCCGGTGATGGCGAAGGTGCGCCCCGGGTCGCCCTGGATGTTGGCGAAGAGCGTCGTGCCGGCCGCGTCGAAGGTCGGGCCGGCCCACTCGCTGTCGTCGACGAGGTTGAGCGCGAGGCGATAGGCCGTGCCCTGGTCGGTGACACCGATGAGCTGCGAGGCGCCCTCGCCGTCCTCGGCGAGGACGAGCCCGCCGTGGGGCGAGACGGTGATGTTGTCCGGGCCGTCGACGCCGGCACCGTCCTCGTTGACCGCGAAGATCGTCGTCAGCGTGATCGTCTGCTTCGCCGGGTCGAAGAACCACACCTGGCCGTCGTGCTCGTGGAGCGAGCCGTCGTCGCTGCGGGCATAGCTCGAGACGACGTAGACGCCGCCGTCGCCCCACCACTGCCCCTCGAGCTTGCGCGCGCGGGTCACCTCGTCGTCGGCGAGCTGCTCGCGGATCGGGGTCTCGCGGGCGTCGCGGTCGGGGACCTCGACCCAGCGCACGGTGTAGGTCGTGTTGGTCTTCGTCGCCTTGGACAGGTCGGTGACGTGGGTGCCGTTGCGCTCGAAGGCGACGAGCGCCTCGAGGGTGCCGACCTCGACGGCGCCGTCGGCGGCGAGCGCGTGGAGCGCGCCCTTGCCCTGGCGGTAGCCGGCGGGCGGGGTCCAGCGGTAGAAGAGCCCGTTGGGCTCGTCGGCGTCCTCGGTGAGGTAGATCCGACCGGTCGCCTCCTCGACGACGGCGGCCTCGTGCTCGAAGCGCCCGAGGAACTTCAGCGGGATGTTGGCCGTGCCGATGTTGGCCGCCTGGCTGGTCGGGTCGACCTCGAAGACGTAGCCGTGGTCCTGCTCGAAGGTGTAGGTGACGCCGTCGTCCTCGTGGGTGCCGGCACGCTCGTCGGTCTCCTCGCAGGTCAGCCACGTGCCCCACGGGGTGATGCCGCCGGCGCAGTTGTCGACGGTGCCGGCCACGGAGGTGTAGTGCTCGACCACGGTGTTGTCGGCGTCGACGACGAGGGTGGAGGTTCCCCCCTTCGCCCCGCGGTCGTAGACCAGGCCGTCGACGTGCGGGACGGCGTCGTCGTCGGCGCCACCGATCTCGTGGTTGCAGACGATCGTCGAGCCGCCGCCGGCACGGGCGAAGGCGCCCATCGCGTCCTGGCTACCGGCCACGGCGTAGCCGCCGACCGTCGTCGTGCCGGACTCGGCGAGGACGGTGTAGCTGAAGCCCTCCGGCAGCGCGAGCAGCTCACCCGCGGGACGCAGCGGGCCGTAGCCGGCGGCCAGGCGGGTGGTCTGCGCGGCGCTGGCGTGCGAGGCGAAGGGGGCGGAGCTGCCGGCGACGAGCAGGCCGAGGGCGCCGGCGGAGCCGCCGAGGAGGGTACGGCGGTCGATCGGGGTGGGGGTGGACATGGGAACTCCTGGGATCGGTCGAGGGGACGTCCGCAGTCCAGCAAGCAGGAGTTCGCCCTGGGCGACCCTGACGGGTCCCCCGGGCGAACGGTGGGTGAAACGTGGGCCGCGCTCAGGCGGCGAGCAGCTTGTCGAGCTGGCTGACGGCGGACTTCGAGCCCTCGACGACGCCCATGTCGAGCACCTTCTGCATGTCGTCGGCGGACTCCCACGTCGAGGTGTTGACCATGCGCGCGCCACCGTCGACGGCGACGAACTCGACGACCATCGTCGACGTGGGGGCGGAGTCGACGGGGTTGCCGTCGGCGTCGGCGAAGTAGTCGCGCAGCTCGAGCCGGCGGGGCTCCTCGACGGCGACGACGGTCCAGCCGCCGGGGAACTTCTCCCCTTCGGGGCTGGTCATGTGATAGCTCACGGTGCCGCCGGGGGTGAGGTCGTGCTCGGTCACGGTGGCCGGGTAGCCCTCGGGCCCCCACCACTGCTCGAGCTGGCGCGGGTCGGCCCACACCTGCCAGAGGCGCTCGACGCTGACGGGGAACTCGGTCGTCATGACGAGGGTGCGGGTGTCGAGGTCGGTGGTGACGTCGATGATGGGCATGTCGATCTCCTGGGTGTGGGTCATGCGGTGGGGTTGGTGCTGTCGTTGGCCAGCAGGGCGTCGATCCCCGCGACCCGGCCGCGCCACACGGCCTCGAGCTCGGCGAGCAGGGCACCGACGGCACGCACGGCCTCGACGTCCCCGCTCGCCAGCGACTCTCGTCCGCTGCGGCGCTTGGTGATCAGCCCCGCCCGCTCGAGCACCGCGACGTGCTTCTGCACGGCGGCGAAGCTCATCGGGTAGTCGGCGGCCAGGGCGGACACCGAGTGCTCCCCCGCCAGCACGCGACGCAGGATGTCCCGCCTCGTGCTGTCGGAGAGCGCATGGAAGAAGGCGTCTGCCCTCTCCTCGTCCGTCGGTGCCATGGATCTAACGTACAACCAGATGGTTGTACGTTGTCAACCCTCACGCGTCACACGTTTTCCGGGTGACCCGGAAAACTGCCGCTTCGCATGAGTTCCAAACCCTTGCGAAGCGGCAGTTTCTCGGGTCACCCGAGAATCAGCCGACGGTGGCCGCCCGCCGGTTGAGGTAGCGCTGCTCGGGGATGCTCTGGGTGCGGCTGGCCGCGAGCAGGTATGCGGCACAGGCCTCTTCGCGTCGGCCGGCCATCTCGAGCAGGTGGGCGTGGACGGCGTGGACCCGGTGCCCGCGGGCCAGGGTCGGGTCGTCGAGCAGCGGGGCGAGGGCATTGAGCCCGGCCACCGCGCCCTCCGCCATCCCGACCGCCGCGGCCAGGTTGAGCGCGACGACCGGCGAGGGCGCGATCCGCAGCAGCATCCGGTAGAGCACGACGATCTGCAGCCAGTCCGTCTCCGCAGCCGTCGCCGCCTCGCCGTGGACCGCCGCGATCGCCGCCTGCAGCTGGAAGGGCCCGACCGCCCCACGCACCAAGGCCTCCTCGACGAGCCGCACGCCTCGGGCGATCGCCTCGTGGTCCCACACCGCGCGGTCCTGCGCATCGAGCGGGACGAGGTCGCCGGCCGCGTCCACCCGAGCAGCCGCACGAGCGTGGTCGACGAGCAGCAGGGCGAGCAGGCCCGCGGTCTCGGGGTCGCGCGGCAGCGCCCGGTGGAGCCGCTCGGCGAGGCGCAGCGCCTCACGCTGGAGGTCGACGTCGACGAGCGCGTCACCGGCAGCGGTCGTGTGCCCGGTCGTGAAGACGAGGTAGACGACGTGCCGCACCGCGTGCAGCCGCGCCGTCGCGTCCTCCTGCGTCGGCGGGGCGAAGGGAGCTCCGCTGCCCCTGATCGTCGCCTTGGCCCGGCTGATCCGCTGCGCCATCGTCGCCTCGGGCACGAGGAAGCAGGCCGCGATCTGCGCGGTCGTCAGACCGACGACGGCCCGCAGGGTCAGGGCCACCCGGGAGGCGTCGGACAGGTCGGGGTGAGCGCAGAGCATCGCCATCCGCAGGGTGTCGTCGTCGACCGGCGGCCCCTCGACGACGGCTCCGGGGTCGCCGACCCCGACCCCGCTCCCTTCGAGCAGCGGTGCGGCAGAGCGGGACTCGCCCTCCTCCCGGCGCTCACGGGCGTCCGCGGAGCGCCGGGCGTCGATGAGCCGTCGGGAGGCGACGCGGACGAGCCAGGCCTTCGGGTCGTCGGGCCGACCGTCACGCGGCCACTGCTCCGCCGCGGCGAGCAGCGCCTCCTGGACCGCGTCCTCGCAGGCCCCGAAGTCGCCGCTGCGCCGCAGCAGCGCGGCGAGGACGTCGGCGGTGTGCTCCCGCCAGACGTCCTCGCCGGCGCTCACTGCTCCTCGCCGCCGGGCCACATCGTCGGCCGCACCTCGATCGTCTCGCCGGGGCCGGCGAAGGCCCGACCGAGCTCCTCGGCCCGCTCCCGGTCGGCGACGTCGACGAGGAAGAAGCCCGCAAACTGCTCCTTGGTCTCGGCATAGGGACCGTCGGTCGCGATCGGCTCGCCATCGGCCCAGCGGAAGAGCCGCGACGTCGCCGGGTCACCGAGGGCCTCCGCGGCGAGGAACTCACCCGCCTCCTGCATCTCGGTGAGCAGCTGCTCGAAGTCACGCTCCATCTGCTCGCGCTGCTGGGCCGGCAGCGCCTGGTGCTCGGCGACGAAGTCTCCCGTGGGGTGGCCCCAGGGCTGGGGCGTGGAGTGGACGAGGATGACGAACTTCATGGTGGTGCCTCCTGCCGCCGGGGCGGCCTCGGGATGCGGCCTGCTGGCCATGACACCACGGACGTCGGAGCCGCGGGGCGCTTCTCGACATCCTCCACCCACCCCGCTCCCTGAGGAGCTTGCGCAGCAAGCGTCTCGAAGGGTGCCGGAAGGTTTTCGCTCACCTCGCCGTTCCCCCACCGATGACTGCCGACGCCGCCGCCCAGACCGCCCGCCTCATCGCCCTCGGGGTCCACGACCTCGCCGGCCTCACCGCCACCGCCTTCGCCGACCTCGTCCCCGACGCCCCGGAGGGCGACGGCGTGCTCGTGGTCTCCCCTTCGCTCGTGCCGGCGGCGGACCTCGCCCCGCTGCTGACGAAGGGGGACCAGCCCGGGTTCGTCGTGACCGACATGACCGACCTGGCCGACTTCGTACCGCTGCCCGACGAGGTCGTGCCCGATGCGCCGCTCTACTGGATCGCCGGCATCGAGCGCGGCGACGAGATGGCCAACTGGTCACCCGACGAGGCGCTGCCGGCGATCCGCGAGCGCCGCCGCCACCCGCTCACGGTCAGCGAGGGCATCAGCTGGCTGCTGCAGGAGCCGGAGCGGCTCGAGCGCAACCGATGCTTCATGACGATCGCCTCCCGCAAGCCCAAGGCCAAGGGCCTGGACGCCCGCACCCCCGCCATCTGGATCAGCAACGGCACCGGACGCGACGGGCGCGACCGCAAGGGCGCCCCCAAGGTCGGCTGGTGCTGGGCGGGCAACCGGCACACCTGGCTGGGCTTCGCCTCGGCGGCCGCGCGCCACTGACGGCCCCGCGCCGCACTGACGGGCGTGCACAAAGGGTCGTCCTCGTGCATCTCGCGGCACTCATCTGCCCGTTGACGCCTCAGGACGACCTCTTGTGCACACGCCCTCAGTCGGCGTGGCGCGCCGCGTTGGCGACGATCGCGTCGTGCAGCCACTGCGCGGTGCCCGGCTCGATCTGCTCGTAGTGCTCGGTGAAGCGCGGGTCCGAGAGGTACATCTGCGCCAAGCAGACCTGGAACTCGTGCGAGCAGTCGTAGTAGCGCTCGATGCTCGCGCGGTGCCGCTCGGCGAGCACCGCAGCGGCGTCGCCGTCGACCGGCGTACCCGCACGCACCGCGGCCCCGAGGTCGGCCTCGAAGGTCTCCATCTCGACCTTGACCTCGGCCCACTGCTCCTTGGTCATCTGCTGCGTCCGGGCTTGCGACTGCGCCCACTTGTCGGTGTCGCCCCAGCGCTGCTGCGCCTCGGCCTGGTACTCCTCGTTGTAGCCGTCGCCGAAGAGCTCCTTGAGGTCCTCGGTCGTCGCGGGCTGGTTGTCCATCTCTGCCTCCAGTCGTCGGTCGATCGCTTCGACCAGGTCGGACATCTGCGCCAACCTGGCCGTGACCTCGTCGCGCTGCCGCCTCAGGTGGTCGATCACCTCGGCACCGTCGGCGTCGAGCAGCTCACCGATCTCCTCGAGGCTGAAGTCCAGCCTCCGGTAGACGACGATCGTGCTCAGCCGCTGCAGGTCCTCGCGGGTGTAGAGCCGGTAACCCGCCGGCGTGCGCTCGCTCGGGTGCAGCAGCCCGACCTCGTCGTAGTGGTGCAGCGTCCGCACCGTCACGCCGAAGGTCTCGGCCACCTGCCCCACCGTGAGCGCCTCCATGAGGCCAGTGTGCTGCGCGATCTCGGTCATGGCGACGACTGTGGTGCCTCACGTCGCGTGAGGGTCAAACCCGCCCTCCTTCGCGGGTCTCGAGGCTCGCAGGCGCGCACCTCGACCACCGTGGAGGGTGGGGCGATCCCCCCGTCGCCTCGGGGTGCCCGGCCCATGGTGACCGGGCGCGCCGGTCCATAGCGTCGAAGACCATGACGACGCCCGCCCTCGCCCCCTTCGCGCCACCGACGCCACGCCGCTCGGGGCTGCACACCGCACTGCTCTGGATCACCCGGCTTGTCATGCTGCCGCAGGCGATCGCCTTCGTGCTGCAACCGATCTCGATCGGCTCCTTCCTCCAGGGCACGTGGGCGGCACTCGACGTGCACCTCGTCACCGGCGGGATCCTCGTGCTCGTCACGTGGGTGACGGGGGTGTGCGGCCTGGCTCTCGGGGTCGTCGGTCGGCACTGGTGGCTCGTCGCCACCTCGATCGCCCTCGGGTTCCTCACGACGGCGCAGGTGGCCCTCGGCTCGACCCGCGTCCTCGTCCTCCACATCCCGCTCGGCGTCGCCCTCGTGGCCCTCGCCCTGTGGCTGGCGGTCTGGCCGTGGACCCGCGGCGCGAAGGGAGGTCGGCAGTGAGCCTGTCCCGACGCCAGCTCTTCGGCCTCTCCGGCGGCATCGTCTCCGGCGTGGCCCTCGCCGCCTGCGGGCTCTCCCTCACCTCGCCCGGCGGGTCCACCGGGGCCCTCCTCACGAGCTCGGTCCCGCTGCCGCGCCCCTTCGGCACGGACCTGCCGCGGCTGACCCCCCTTCGTCCTGATCGTGACGGCCGGGCACGAATCACGGTGCGGCGCAAGGCCGTCGAGATCCTGCCCGGGCGCACGACGGAGATCGCCGGCTACGACGGCCTCTTCCCCGGACCCACCATCGAGGCGACGAAGGGGGTCCCGCTGCACCTGACCGTGGCCAACGAGCTCGACGTCCCGGTCGTCAACCACCTGCACGGCGGCGTCGTGCCGCCGGAGCACGACGGCTACCCGACGGACTTCGTCCGGCCGCGCTCGTCCCGGGTCTACGACTACCCGCTCGACCAGCGCGCCGCGCTGCTCTGGTACCACGACCACGCGATGGACCTCACGGGGCCGAATGTCTACGCCGGCATGGCCGGAGCCTTCGTGCTGCGCGACCCGGCCGAGGAGGATCTCGGGCTGCCGAGCGAGGAGCGCGAGCTGACCCTCCTCATCACCGACCGCAGCTTCGGCGACGACGCCGAGCTCGTCTACCCGCTGACCGACGGGGTCATCGATGCGCGCTACCACGGGGGCCTCCTCGGTGACGTCATGCTCGTTAACGGCGCCCCGTGGCCGCGGACCGATGTCGACGCCGCCCGCTATCGGTTGCGAATCCTCAACGCCTGCAATGCCCGTCGCCTCGAGCTGGCTCTCGACCCGGGCGGCGACCTCGTCCAGGTCGGCACCGACCTCGGGCTGATGACCCGGCCGCACCGGCGCTCGACCCTCACCCTCGCGCCGGCCGAGCGTGCCGACGTCGTCGTCGACTTCTCGGAGCACGAGGTCGGCTCGCAGGTGACCCTCGTCAACCGGCTCGACGGCGGCGCGATGGGTCAGGTGATGCGCTTCGACGTGGCACGCCGGGCTCGGGACGACTCGCACGTGCCCTCACGGCTGTCGAGCATCGAGCGGCTCGACCCGGCCGATGTCGTCGTGACGCGCGACTTCAAGCTCTCGCTCGGCGCGCGCGGCCAGGGACACGGGTCGCACGGGTCGGCGGGCGGGTCCAGCGGCGGGGGTGACCTCGCGATGTGGACGGTCAACGACCAGCCCTACCGACCGGGCGTCGACATCGCCCGGCCCAGGCTGGGCACCCTCGAGCGGTGGCGCTTCACGACCGACGTGCACCACCCGGTCCACGCGCACCTCGTCGGCTTCCAGGTCGAGCAGGACGGTGCGCCGGTCTGGAAGGACACGATCGACGTCGGCCCGACCTCGCGCGCCGAGGTTCTCGTGCCGATCGCGGGCTATCGCGGCCGCTACGTCCTGCACTGCCACAACCTCGAGCACGAGGACCGGATGATGATGGCGGACTTCTCGGTCGTGTGAGCGCGGAGCCGGACTACTCGGCGAGCTGTGCCTCGATGCCGTCGCACCTGACGTGCGGGATGCTGCGCTCCATGTCGCGGTCGTAGACCGTCACCATCGCCTCGTCGGCCCCCGGGAAGGCGCACGCGCGCTCCATCGTGGCGCGCAGGGCCGTGTCGGAGGCGTCCACGGCCTCGCCGACGATCTCGAGGTCGGACTGCTCGCCGTCGAAGGCGCGCCCCTGGGTCACCGTGAAGCTGCCCTCGTCCTTGTCCGCCGGGTGCTGCTCGGACCACGTCAGCCAGTCGTGCAGGGCGGCGGGATCGGCAGCGCAGTCGAGCTCGACGAAGCGGTCGTAGCCGAGGACGTCGTCCGAGGTGTAGCCCACCGCGACGACGGTGACCTCCGCTCCCTTCGTCGAGGGAGCGCACTGGATCTCGAGCAGCTCGATCGCCTCCGCGGAGGCCAGGTCGGGGTCGGTGCCGACGAGGTCGACCCGCGACCGCAGGGTCACCTCGGACCGCGTCTTCGCATCCCCCGAGACGAAGAGCGGCGACGCCGGTGCACCGTGCTCCTCCAGGTCCAGGTGCGGGAAGCGCGAGGTCTTCAGCTGCGGCTCGACCTGCGCGGCGAAGTCCTCCTGGGCGGAGGCCTCCGCTCGGGAGTGCATCCAGTCCCGGACCGCGCCCCCACCCCACCACGCGAGCGCGACCACGGCCACGAGGACCACCGCCGTCAGGAGTCCCGTCAGCACGAGGTTGCGCATCCACCACGGCGAGAGGCGGTGCTCCTCCTCCGCCCCGGTGACCGGTCGGGACCTGACCCCGAGCACGGCCGCCAGCTCCTCGAAGGTGTCGTCCGGGAAGAGCGAGTCCGGCAGGGCGACGAAGCGCCGACCCCGCACGTCGGTGATGAACCAGTAGTGCAGCTCCAGCGACTTCCCGACGGTGGGGTAGGCGCTGCCGCGCACGAGATCCCCCACCTCGTCCCGGAGGAGGCGCTGACGAACACCGAAGCGGGTGACGACCAGCTCGTCGCGAGTGAGCCGGACCGTCGACAGTCCGTAGAGGCCGTAGAAGAGCGTGGCGCCGACGAAGACGCCGCCCACCGTCCACGACAGCATCGTGACGGTGCTGCTCCAGTCGTTGTTGCGGTAGTAGTAGCCGCCCCACACGACGATGAGTCCGACCAGGGTCAGCCAGTTGTTGCGGACGTTGGTCCAGCCGAGGCGCAGTCCCGAGGAGCCCGCTCGGCGGGTGAAGGTGGCCGGCTCCGTCTCGGTGGACTGGTCCATGTCTCCCTGGTTCTTCGTGCTGCCGTCGCGCGTCCGGGCGGACGGGCGCCGGCCAATCTATGCAGGCGCGAGCACGGACCGGACGGCAGGGTGGTCACTGCCGGTGGGCCCGCGTCACCGCTCGGTGTGCCCGCGTCACCGCAGGGAGCGAAGGGGGGTCCCCGGGTCCGCGAGTGCCGTCGGGTCAGGAGTCGCCCCGGTCGCGATGAGCGACTCGGCGACCCGGATGTCCTTGGCGACGACCGGTCCGCGGCCCAGGGAGGTGGCGGCGACGAGGCGCCCCTGCGCGTCGAGCCCGAAGTGGATCAGCGACCCGTCCTCGCGCTCGCGCACGACCTCGCTGACGGCCGTCGTCGGCAGACCCGCCGTCTGGAGCATCTGGTCGTACTGGTCGGACCAGAACCACGGGACCGCGACGTGTGGCTCCTGCCCACCGGTCATCGACGCGGCGACGGTGACCGCCTGGTCGTGGGCGCTGCGCCAGGACTCGACGCGGGCCCGGTGACCGCTGCGGGCATCGGGGACGGCAGCGCAGTCCCCCGCCGCCCAGATGTGCGGGTCGCTCGTGCGCAGCTGCTCGTCGACGACGATCCCGTCCTCGACGAGCAGGCCTGCGGCAGAGGCGAGCTCGCTGTGCGGCGCGGCTCCGACACCGGCCACGACGGCGTCGACGTCGAGGCTCTCGCCGGTCGACAGGCCGACCCGCAGACGGCCGGCCACCTCGTCGACCGAGGTCACGGTGGTGCCGGTGCGCACCTGCACGCCGTGGTCGGTGTGCAGGGCGACGACCTCGTCGGCGACGACCGGCGGCACCATCCGCGCGAGCGCCCGGTCGGCCGCCTCGACGACGACGACCTCCATGCCGCGCTGCCGGGCCCCAGCGGCGATCTCGAGACCGATGAACCCGGCCCCGATGACGAGCAGCCGGCCCCCGGCCCGCACGAGGTCGCGCAGCGTCGCCGCCTCGGCGTGGGTGCGCAGGTAGTGCACGTGGTCCAGCCCGAGCCGCCGCGACCCCGCCCCGGTCGTCAGGAGCAGCCGGTCGTAGGGCATCGCCCCCGCGTCGGTGACGACGGTCCGCGCCTCCCGGTCGATCGCCGTGACGTCCACCCCGAGGCGAAAGGAGATCCCCGCCTCCGCGAGCTGCTCCGGCGTCCAGGGGTGGACGAGCTCGGGGTCGTCGTCGGCGAGCGCGGCCTTCGACAACGGCGGGCGCTCGTAGGCGACGACCTCCTCGCGCCCGAGCAGGGTGATCGACCCGGCGAAGCCGCGCTCCCGCAGGGCCATCGCCGCCCGGGTCCCGCACTCGCCGGCACCCACCACGACGATGCGCTCGGCGGTGTCCCCGCTGCTCTCGGTCATGCCCCGACCTTCGCACAGGCCCCGCCGGGGGTCACGCGATGACCACCCGGCCGAGCTCCTGGGTGCAGCGGGTGAGGGCGACGTAGAGCCCGTTCCACCCGCGCGGCTCGGCGGCGATGCCGTCGGGGTCGACGAGCAGGGTGGCGTCCCACTCCAGCCCCTTGGCCTGGGTGGCGCTCATGACCGTGACGTCGGGGCCGAGGGCCGCGGCGAGGTCGGCGACCCGGTCGGCGGGGGCGACGACGCCCACCGAGCCGCCGTCCCAGCGCTCGGCGAGGGCCGCGTGCTCGGCCGCGACGGTGGCGGCCAGGTCCCCCTCGGGCACGTGGCGCAGCCACGGCTCGACTCCGCTGCTGCGTACCGCGCGCGGCGGCTCGTTGGTGCTGCCGGCTGCCTCGAGGACCGGACCGGTGAGGTCCATGACCTCGCGCGGAGTGCGATAGCAGATCGTCAGGTCGGCGCGGCGCCACCGGTCGGTGAGCACCTCTCTGAGCGCGCCCTCCCACGTCGTGTGGGCGTGCGGCGCCTCGGTCTGGTCGATGTCGCCGACCGCGGTGATCGAGGCGGCCGGGCAGCGGCGCAGGACCATCTGCCACTCCATGGCCGACAGCTCCTGCGCCTCGTCGACGACGACGTGGCCGTACACCCAGTCCCGCTGCGCCGCAGCGCGATCGGCGACGAAGTCTCCCTGCGTCACCCGGGGTGCGTCCTCGCCGAGCAGGTCGGACATCGCGTCGAGCAGGGCGATGTCGCTCGGGGCGAAGGGAGTCGGCTCGGCGGCCACGAGGTCGCGCTCGTCGTCGGTGAGGCCGGGCACGGCAGCGAGCGCCGCCCGGTCGCCGAGCAGGGCTCGCAGCTCGTCTGCGGGGTCGCGGTCGGGCCACCAGGCACGGACCCGGGCGGCGAGGCCGGGGTCGTCCTCGATCCGCCGACGCAGCTCCTCGACCTCGTCCTCGCTCAGCTCGCCGTCGACCGAGCCGCTCGAGCCCTGCGTCCGCGCGCCGCGGTCGTCGCTTCGCGCGAGGCTCGCGTCGACCCGATCGAGGATCTCCTCGAAGCCCTCCTCCGCCGAGGCGAGCAGCTCGACGACCCGCTCCGCGACGAGCTCGGTGAGCACGTCGACGAGCTGGCCGGTGAGCACCCGCCGTGCCGAGTGGTAGGACCGGCCCGACAGCGCGCCCCGCTGCAGCCGATCGATCGTCGCGGCCGGCACGAGGTAGTCCTCGCCGTCCCAGTGCAGTGTCAGGTCCGTAGGCGGTGGCACCAGCCCGGCGACACGGTCGGCGAGCGCCTGCTGCCACAGCGCCCGTCCCTTGATCTCGGCGAGGCGACGCTCCTCCCTTCGCCCCGGACGGACCCCGGGCAGGAGGGTCTCGCAGGTCGCCGAGACGACCGCGGTCTCACCGAGCGCGGGCAGCACCTGGCCGATGTAGTCGAGGAAGCGCTGCGAGGGCCCGAGGACCAGGACGCCCGCCCGGGCGAGCTGCGGCTGCGCGAAGAGGAGGTAGGCGACCCGGTGCAGCGCGACGACGGTCTTGCCCGTGCCGGGGCCGCCCTGGACGACGAGCGCGCCGCGCGGGTCCGCCCGCACGATGTCGTCCTGCTCGCGCTGGAGCGTGGCCACGGCCGTGCCCATCCGACCGGTGCGGCGCTCGTCGAGCGCCGCGAGCAGCGCGCCCTCGCCGACCAGCTCGCCGTCGGTCGAGCCATCGAGCAGCTCGTCGTCGACCGCGACGACCCGCCGCCCCTCGGTGCGGATGTGCCGGCGGCGCGAGTTCCCCTGCGGCGCAACGGCGGTCGCGGTGTAGAAGGGGCGCGACGCCTCCGCCCGCCAGTCGACGACGAGCGGATCCGCGTCGTCCTCGGCGGCCGGGACGCCGACGCGTCCGATGCGCAGGCTGCTGCCGTCACGGGCGTCGAGGCGCCCGAAGACCAGCCCCTGCTCGGCCTGCGTCAGCTCAGCGAGGCGCTGCCGGGTGGCCCGCATGGCGGCCGCGGCCACCGAGTCCTCCCGGGCGCTGCCCTGCAGACGCCCCTCCAGCTCGTCGATCACCTCGCCCCGGCGGGCGTGCGCCGCGTCGAGCGCCTGCTGCTCCTCACCGATCGCGTCCTGCGTGGTCATCTGGTCGGTCCTGCCTGCGGTCACGCGGTCCCCTGTCCTCGAGTGCGGCCCTGTCCAACGCGCGACGCGGCGAATTGTTCCCACGGACAGGACGGCACCCCCCTTCGCCCCGGGTCCGCTGACAGACTGGAGCCGGACACCGACGTCACCCAGGAGGACCCGTGAGCTCCATCCCGCCCGAGGACATCGAGACCCATGGCCACGCCGGCCTGCTCATCGGCTCCCTGTGGAGCCCGCCCGGCGACCCGACGTGGGTGGCGGTCATCGCCCACGGCTACGGCGAGCACGTCGGGCGCTACCAGTGGGTGGCCGAGCGGCTCACCGCCGACGGCGCCGTCGTCTACGCCCACGACCACATCGGCCACGGGCGCAGCGAGGGCGAGCGGGTGCTCGTCGAGGACTTCGAGGGCGTCGTCGACGACCTCCACCTGCTCGTCCAGCGCGCCCACGAGGAGCACCCCGACCTGCCGCTCGTGCTCATCGGGCACTCCATGGGCGGCATGATCGCCGCCCGCTACACCCAGCGGTACCCGCAGACGCTCACCGCGACGGTGCTCTCCGGCCCGGTGCTCGGCTCCTGGGAGCCCACGGCCCTGGCCGACCTCGACGAGATCCCGCCGACGCCGATCGACATCACGACCCTCAGCCGCGAGCCCGACGTCGGCCGCGCCTACGAGGCCGACGAGCTCGTCTGGCACGGCGACTTCAAGCGCCCGACCCTGCTCGCGCTGCGCGCCACCCTCGAGGCGATCACCCGCGGTGGCCGCCTCACCATCCCGACGATCTGGCTGCACGGCGCCGACGACCAGCTCGTCCCGATCGACCGCAGCGACGAGGGCTGGGCGCACATCGCCCCCGACGGCGCCCCCTCGAAGCGCTACCCCGGCGCCCGCCACGAGATCTTCAACGAGACCAACCGCGAAGAGGTCCTCGACGACGTGATGGCCTTCGTGAATGACCACATCTGAGGCACCCCAGAGCGCGCCAACCCCACAGGACCTGAGCCATCGTTGGGCGGCGGTGGCCGCCGTGCAAGCGGCCTCTGCCGCGGCCTCCGGCCGCGAGGGCGCCTGGTGCCGGGACGGGCTGCGTTTCCTGCATGACTTCGGCGGCAGCTGGTGCGCGCTGGCCATGTTGCCGGAGGACCGGGCCCTGCTCTTCCTGTGGGACCGCGGGGCCGAGTCCGCAGACCTCACCGCGGGCGCCCCGGTGGTCATGGACGGGCGACCTGCCTGGTGGCTCGAGGGGCTGCAGCACCCATCGCTGCCGCAGGAGTGCGATGCCATCGACGCCGCGCAGGCCTGGGCCGATGGTATTTGGACGCACGACGCCTTCGACCCCGACGAGGACGCGCAGTGGGACTTCGTCCCCGTGATGTGCGACGAGGACGCCGTCCTCGAGCTCATGGACTGGGTCGAGGCAGAGGCTGAGGACCACGGCCTGACTCCGCCCGACCGCCCCACCATCGCGGCGATCGTCGCGGCCGGTCCGACCGTCAGCGCCGAGCAGCTGGCCGCCGTGGGCTTCCCGCACTGGGACGTCGCGGAGGGCGTGGCGGCTGCCCGTGCCTTCATCCACGAGCCCACCGGCTGAGCTCCTTCGTCACCTGTGTGAGGATCTGCCCGCCCGTGTGACCCCATACGGTGACACGGGCGCGCACAACCTCACACGGCCACGAGGGCCCCAGCGACTCAGCCGTTCGTGGGGAACCCCAGGTCGAGCCCACCGTGGCTCGGGTCGGGCCAGCGCTGGGTGACCGCCTTGGTCCGGGTGAAGAAGTGCACGCCCTCGATGCCGTGGGCGTGGGTGTCGCCGAAGAGCGAGCTCTTCCACCCGCCGAAGGAGTAGTAGGCCATCGGCGTGGGGATCGGGACGTTGATGCCGACCATGCCGACCTCGACCTCGTGCTGGAAGCGCCGGGCGGCGCCGCCGTCGTGGGTGAAGATCGCCGTGCCGTTGCCATAGGGGTTGTCGTTGATCAGCTGCAGCCCCTCGTCGAAGGACGCGACCCGCACGACGGATAGCACCGGGCCGAAGATCTCGTCGGTGTAGATCGACATCCGCGGCGTCACCCGATCGAAGAGCGTCGGCCCGAGGAAGTAGCCCGGCCCGAGCGCCTCGGCGCCTTCACGCCCGTCGACGACGAGCTCGGCCCCGGCCTCGACCCCCGCCTCGACGTAGCCGGTGACCTTGTCGAGGTGCGCGCGGGTGACGAGAGGGCCCATGTCGACGTCGCCGCTGCCGTCCCCGACGCGCAGGGTGCGGGTGCGCTCGACGATCCGGGCGACGAGCTCGTCGGCGATCGACTCGGTCGCGAGCACGACCGAGATCGCCATGCACCGCTCCCCCGCCGCGCCGTATCCCGCCGACACCGCTGCGTCGGCCGCCAGGTCGAGGTCGGCGTCGGGCAGCACGAGCATGTGGTTCTTGGCCCCGCCGAGCGCCTGCACCCGCTTGCCGGCGGCCACCCCGCGCTCGTAGACGTGGCGCGCCACGGGGGTCGAGCCGACGAAGGAGATCGCCTTGACGTCGGGGTGGTCGAGCAGCGCGTCGACCGCCTCCTTGTCCCCGTGCACGACGTTGACCACCCCGTCGGGCACCCCGGCCCCGCGCCACAGGTCGGCGATGAGGTTGACCGCTGTCGGGTCCTTCTCGCTCGGCTTGATGACGACCGCGTTGCCCGTGGCGACGGCGATCGGCACGAACCACAGCGGCACCATCGCGGGGAAGTTGAAGGGCGAGATGACGCCGACGACACCCAGCGGCTGGAGGATCGAGAAGGCGTCGACGTCGGTCGAGACGCCCTCGGAGAAGCCACCCTTGAGCAGCTGCGGGATGCCGCAGGCGAACTCCACGACCTCGAGCCCGCGCCCGATCTCGGCGACGGCGTCGTCATGGGTCTTGCCGTGCTCCGCGGTGATCGCCCGGGCAATCTCGTCGGTGTGCTCGACGAGCAGCTGGCGGAAGGCGAAGAGCGCCCTGACCCGCCGCGCCAGCGACGCCCGGCCCCACTCGCGCGCCGCCTCCCGCGCCACGGCGACGACCTCGCCGACGGTCTCGGCGCTGGCCAGGTCGAGCGTGCCGGTGACCTCGCCCGTCGCCGGGTTGCAGACCTCGCTCGTGCGGCCCGGCTCCCCCTGCCACGCCCGGTGGCCGACGAGGTGGGTGATGCGCGTGGGCGCGGACGGGGTGGCGCTCATGTGCCCTCCTTCGGGCAGACGGATTCGTCACCACATCCAAGCGCACGACAGGGGGAGCGTCACCCCCCTTCGTCCATGGGCTCGCGCAGCTCCTACCAGGGCTTCTCGACGGGGTCGGGCCCGCCGCTGCCCTCGGCCTCCGACTCGCGCTTGTCGTTCTCCGACTCGCGCTGACCGGTCTGGTTGCGCTCCTCCAGCTGCTTCTGCTTCGGGTCCTTGGGCTCCTCGCCCTCGCCGTCGCCGTCGTCCTTCGGGTCGTCCTTGCCCGGGTCCTGCGGGTCCTCCGGCTGCTTCTTGCCGGTCTGCTCCTCGAGCTTGTCCTTCTGCTCCTGCTGCTTGCGCCCGGCCTCGCCACCGTTGCCGTCGTCGCTGCCGTCGAGGCAGCCCTCGGGGCCCTCCTCGATGAGCGTGAGGGCCTCCTCGGCGAGCGCCTTCTCCTTGTCGGTGTCGCCGGCCTCCTTCGCCTCGTCGGCCTGCTGCGAGATCGTGATGACGAGGTTGGTGCGCACGGTGCAGTCGTCCTGCGGGTCCTTGGTGCGCTCGAGCGCGGTCTCGAGGTCGGCCCGGCCGCCGGCGAGGTCACCGGAGACCGACTTGCCGGTGCCCTCGACGAAGGGAGCGCGCCACCGCTCGACGAGGTTGAGCGGGTGCAGCCGCTCCGCGGCCTTGACCATGCCGTCGCCGTCGTCGCCGCCGTGGGCGTCCTGCGCCTGGCCCATGAAGAGCGGCAGGGTGAGGAAGCGGATCGCCAGGACGATCATGATGATCGCCGGGATGATCGTCGCGATGATCATCCGGCGGCGCCGGCGCAGCCGGGGCTCCATGGGGGCGGTCACGGGGTGCCTCCTGCCTCGGCCTCGACGCGGCGCAGACGGCCGATCTCGCGGGTGGTGACGAAGAGGTCGGCGAGCAGCAGGCCCGACATGATGAGCGCGAGCACCCACACGAGCGAGGTGTAGGTCTCGATGCCGGCCCCCTCGCCGTCGACGGCCTCGCCGGGGTCGGCGTCGGTGAGCGCCGGCCCGATGTCGCCGCCCTCGCGGTGGGTGTAGGGCACCCCGAGCTGCTCGGCGATCTCCTCGAGCCGCTTCTCGTCGATCTTGCTGACGCCGGGGTTGCCCTGGCTGTCCTTGATGTCCTCACCGGGCTCGCCGTCGGCATCCGTGGAGGCCATCCGGCCACCCTGCTCGGTGCCGTAGCCGAGGACGGCGCCACCGTCGACGAGGTCGGGCAGGTCGAAGGGGGTCGGGTCCTGCGACGAGGTCTGCTCGCCGTCGCCGAGGTAGAAGACGATCCGCGAGCGCTCGGGCTGGCGCTCCTTGGCCCCCTCGAGGGTGAGCCGCAACCGCTCCTGGGCCGCGGTGATCGACGAGCCGCCCGAGTAGAGGCTGTTCTCCGCGCGGAGGTTCTCCGCCGCGGTCTTGAGGGCATTGGTGTCGGTCGTGAGCGGCATGACGACGCGGGCGGCGTAGTCGAAGGTGATGATCGAGAAGCGCGCGCCCGGCATCTCCTCCTGGATCTTGGCCATGTCCTCGCGATAGCCCTCGATGCGCGTCCGGTCGCCGTCGAAATCGCGGGCCATCGCCGAGGTCGTCGTGTCGACGACGAAGTAGACGTTGACGTCGCTCGCCGCCTGCCGGGCGATCGCACCGTCGACGGCGGGCCCGAGCAGGGTGAGGACCATGGCGACGGCGGTGGCCAGACGCAGGCCCCAGCGCAGTCGGTGGTGGGTGTCGGCGACGACCCGCCATGCGGTGAAGCCGACGAGCAGCAGGCCGAGCAGGACGACGAGCGGCCAGGGCAGGAGCGGGTGCCAGCTCATCGGCGCCACCGCCACAGCAGCGGGTAGAGCACGAGCAGCCCGAGCAGGCTGAGCACGATCCACACGCGCGGCAGGTCGGTGCGCACGTGCACGGGGGCGACGTCGGGCAGGCGGGCGGACTCGAGCTCGTCGATGTTGTTGGTCACCTCGGTCGTCGCGCCCGGCTGGTCCAGACCCCAGGTCCGCCCGCCCGTCTCCTCGGTGGCCGAGGAGAGCTCGGTGTGCGACGAGCCGAGGGGAAGGGGGTTGAGCGCGTAGACGCGCACGTTGCGGTCCTTGGCCAGCTGGGTCGCCTCGTCGAGGGTGTAGACACCCTCGCCGTGGACGTCGTTGTCGGTGCCGAGGATGATCGCGCGCGGGCGCTCCTGGTCGGCGTGGTCGAAGTTGAGCACGCAGCTCGCCAGGCCGTCGGGCACGAGCGAGCTGGCGAGGATGCGCTCGTTGAAGGTGCCGGAGGTCGGGTCGTACTCGCCGCTGCCGAAGAGCGAGAAGCCCTCCGCATAGCCCTTGAGCTGCTCGGAGACGAGGTCGTAGTCGTCGGTGAGCGGGAAGGCGGTCACCGACTGGTTGTTGAAGAGCACCAGCCCGATCCGCTCGCCGCGGAAGCTCGTGACGATCTCCGAGAAGTTCTCCAGCACGGCCCGGTCGGTCGAGTACATCGAGCCCGAGACGTCGAGGCAGAGCATGATGTCGCGGTTGTTCTTCGACGGGTCGATCGTCTCGGTCGTGCCCGGGCGACCGGCGGCGACCGCGAGCGGCAGCAGCACGACGGCGAGCAGGCCGGCGATGCCGGCGAGGCGCACCCGCTGGCGCGACAGCGCCGCCCGGTAGGCGGGCAGCCGGGTCAGGCGCCGGGAGTTGGCGACGAGGACCGCGTCGCGCGCCGCCTTGTCGCGACCGGCGAACCACCAGCCGAGGCCGGCGACGACGAGCACGGCGAGGACGAGGAGCAGGGTGAGCCACCACCACGCGAGACCCATCACGACCACCCCCCGACGACATCGCGGGCCGCGGACGCCGAGCGGGCGAAGCTCGGCGGGTCGGCCTCGGCCTGGCCGAACTGCCGCGGGTAGTACTGCTCGATGAGGTCGGCGAGGTGCGCCGGCCCGCGCTCCCGCAGGTCGGCCGCCGTCATCGTCTCGGCCTTGAGGCCGCTCGCCTTGCTGACGAAGCCGCGCACGATCTGCGAGAGCTCGTGGTGGCCGCGGCGTGCGGTCGTGGTGCCGGCCCGCACCTCGCGATCGACCGTGTCGATGCGGGCGAGGGCGTCGCGGCGCAGCTTGGCCAGGGCCGACGGCGGGAGCGAGCCACGCCCGTCCTCGCCCTCCGGCGGTCGGGTGAGCAGCCAGATCCACATGGCCCAGACGACGAGGCCGAAGAGCATGAAGAAGCCCAGGACCGGCCAGACGACGGAGTAGTCCTGCGGGGCGAGGTAGATCGGGTCAGCGTCCACGGCGCCTCTTCTCGAGCATGCGCACGACCATCGGCACGACCTCGTCGGTGTGGCTGACGCGGGCGGAGGAGACGTCGGTGCGCCGGAGCATGGCGTCGAGGTCGTGGCGTCGGGTGCCCTCGGACTGCGCGAAGGCGGCCGCGAGCTCCCGGTCGGATGCGAGCAGGTCGGGCAGCGGGTGGTCGACGGCGACGTCGCGCACGAGCGTCTCGGGGTCGAGGCCGAGCGGGTCGAGGTCGGCGACGTCGACCCACAGCACCTCGTGCCGCAGGCGAAGGGAGCGCAGCGTGTCCTCGACCGCGGCGGGCTCGACGCCGTCGTCGGCGATGACGAGCAGCACCTTGCGGCCCTTGACGTTGCGGGTGATGTGCCGCAGCAGGCCCGGCAGGTCGGCGGAGGGCGAGTCCGGCTGGGAGCGGGCGAGGCTCTCCTGGAGCAGGTGCTCGAGATGGCCCTCGGAGCTGCGGGCGCGGGTGGCGTGGATGCGGCCGGGGGCACCGCTGATCATCGACACGTCGTCGCCGTGGCGCACGGCGAGCCAGCCGAGGACCCCGGCGGCGAGGACCGCGACATCGCGCTTCGGCTCGCCCCCGGCCGCGGTCGCGGCCATCTCGCGCCCGGCGGGCATGACGACGACGAGCTCGAAGTGCCGCTGGGCGACGTAGCGCTTGATGAGCATCGAGCCGTGGCGGGCCGAGGCCTTCCAGTCGATGTCGCGGATGTCGTCACCGACGGCGTACTCGCGCAGGTCGTCGAAGTCCATCGAGCGGCCCTTGTGGACAGAGGCGTAGCCGCCGTCGAGCAGCGCGACCGACCGACGTCGGACGTGGATCGACAGCTTGCCCTTGACCTTGTGCACCAGCCGCGTCATGGCGGCCCTACGGGGTGCGGACGGCGCGGACGACCGCGTCGATGATCGTCTCGACGCGCACGTCGTCGGCGGTGGCTTCGTAGGTGAGCAGCACGCGGTGGCGCAGCACCCGGTGCGCGAGGTGGCGCACGTCCTCGGGGATGACGTGGTCGCGCCCCTGGAGCAGGGCCGCGGCCCGCGCCGCCTTGGCGAAGGCGATCGAGGCGCGCGGGCTGGCGCCGATCTCGACGTAGCGGGCCAGCTCGGGCGGCATGACCTTGCCCGGGGTGCGGGTGGCCGCGACGAGGAAGGTGATGTAGTCGAGGATCGCCTTGTCGAGGTAGACCGAGCTCGCGAGCCGCTGCAGCTCGCGGGCATCGGCGACATGGATCATCGCCCGGTCCGGCTGGTCGAAGACGCCGGCGTCGATGCGCCGCACGACCTCGGCCTCCTCCGCGGGGCTCGGGTAGTCGAGCAGGTCCTTGAGCATGAAGCGGTCGAGCTGGGCCTCGGGCAGGACATAGGTGCCCTCCTGCTCGATGGGGTTCTGCGTCGCGAGGACGAGGAAGGGCTCGGGCACCTTGAAGACCTGGCCGCCGATGGAGGTCTGCCGCTCCTGCATCGCCTCGAGCATCGCCGACTGGGTCTTGGCCGAGCTGCGGTTGATCTCGTCGAGCAGGACGAAGTTCGCGTGCACCGGCCCGAGCTGGGTGACGAACTTGCCCTGGCTCGCGTCGTAGACCTGGGTGCCGACGATGTCGCTCGGCAGCAAGTCGGGGGTGCACTGGATCCGCTTGAAGGACCCACCGATCGCCGTCGCGAGCGCGTGCGCGGCCGTCGTCTTCGCCAGGCCGGGCACCGACTCGAGCAGCACGTGGCCGCTCGTCAGCAGACCGATGAGGAGGGTCTCCCGCAGCCGCCGCTGGCCGACGACCTTCGACTCGAAGCCCTGGTCGACCGCGGCGACGAGGGCACGGGCCCGCTCCAGCTGGTCCTTGCTGATCCTGCTCGTGGGCGGCACGTCGCTCCCCTTCGCTGTGGTGGTCTGGTGTCCGCCGCCAACTCTACGGACCGGACCACGACCCGGCACTGGGGAGCACTCCCCCGGGTCAGCTGCCGATCTTCACCTCGTGCAGGGAGATGCCGTACTGCGTCGCCCGCTCGTCCGTGACGACCCGCACGTGCCGGGCGGAGGTTGCCGGGATCGCCAGGTGGTCGAGGCCGCCGTCGCTGCCGCGGACCGTCTCGACGGTGCGCCAGGCAGCGCCGTCGAGGCTCACCTGGAGCCGGTAGTCCCTGGCGTGGGCGCGCTCCCAGTCGAGCGTCACGGTCCGCACGAGGCGCGGGGTGCCCAGGTCGACCGACCACCACGCGTCGTCACCCCACCGGCTGGCCCAGCGGGTCGAGCGGTCGTCGTCGATGGCACTGCCCGGGCGCAGCCGGCCGGTGAGCGTCCACTCCGTGCTGCTCGCGGTGGCGACCGCTCCCTTCGTCAGGTCGGCGCCCTGCTGCCAGTCGGCCGTCGCCGACCAGGTGCGCAGATAGGACTCCGGGCCGCGGAGCAGGTCCTCGACGACCTGCTGCCCGGGCTCGCCGTGGTTGCTGCGCATGTCGGCCACCCAGTCGGGGACCATCCCGTAGTGGGCCACCCCGTCGCGGTTGTAGTCCCACGTGCGCTCGCCGGTCACCTGACGCTCGACGGTGCCCCGGCCGGTGAGCGGCGCGAAGGGGTAGACGAGCGGGCGCTCGGCCGCATCGGCACGCGGCGGCGGGGTCCCGCCGAAGCCGTTCATGTCCATGCCGAAGCCGTAGCCGACGTCGTACTTCTGCCGCACCGGCCGGTCCGCGGCACCCTCCTCGACGAAGGCGTCGGCGCCGTGGCCGTACTGGGTGATGAAGCCGCCGAGCCGGTAGATCCGCTCGGTGAAGTGCTTGTCCATCCACGAGTGGCTCGAGATGACGCCCGGATAGCCCTCGGACTCGAGGACCTCCATGGTCCGCTTGGCCGCCTTCACGCTCTGGTGGTCGAGCTCGACGAGCAGGCCGCGGTCCATCATCCCGCGCAGGGCGTACTCACCGAGCGCGGTCAGACCCTGCCGGTTGCAGTGCGGCCCCTCCGGGTAGATCGGCAGCACCTGACCGGGGACGAGCTCGGCGACCTTGGGCGGGATGACCCCGCCCTCGACGGTGTTGTCGTGCAGGTCGGTGGGGCAGCGCTCGACCTGCCACCACTGCCCCGTGGACAGGAAGTTGCCGACGTTGACGACGATGCCCTGGGTGCCGGGGTCGAAGCGCACCCCGCACAACGCGTTGTCGAACTTGTGGCACAGGTACATCGAGCGGATCCCCAGGCCCTTGACCTCGTCGAGGCCGGCGTCGATCTTCGCCTTCGTGCAGTGCGAGACGCCGAGCGTCATGCCGCAGCCGAAGGGGGCCGACACCTCCATCCCGAGGATCACCGCCATCTTGCCCTGCTCGATGTACTGCCGGGCCTCGTCGGCCGTGTAGGCGATGCGGAACCAGCCCTTGCCGGGCCCGCCGTGCCGGGCGTCGATGAAGGCCTCGAGCTCCTTGGTCTTCTTCACCTGACGGCGCACGACGTCCATGTCGTTGCACGAGCTCGTGTTGACCTGCGTCGGCAGCGAGCACAGGACCGAGTTGTTGACCGTGTCGGCGACCATGACCCGCTGCCCGGCCCGCCAGGCGCGCTCGACCCAGCGGTAGTACATCTGCTGGTGGGTGAGCGAGGACCACTTCGGGGCATCGGTGAAGGTCGGGTAGAGATCGGTGTCGTGCGGGTCGAAGGGCCCCTTGCCCTCGAGGTTCGTCACGTTCTCGATCAGGCCGGTCCGCCCGTCGGTTCCGTGGCTGTGGCAGTCGGTCAGGGCGTCCTCGATGCCCAGCTCGCTGAAGGTCTTGCCGCAGACGATGTCGCCGCCGAAGCCCTCGTCGGACATCAGGTGGGTGTGGGCGTCGATGAGGCCACGCACCTCTCCCTTCGGCCCGGTGCCGGTGGCCGGCGCGCCGCTCACGCCCACCTCGGAGTCCTCGGCGAGCGGGTTGCTCTGCTCGTACCACGGGGTCGGGTCGGCCCCGGCTCCCGTGGCGCTCATCCCGAGCAGGGCCACGAGCACGAGCAGGACGAAGGGGGTCACTCGCCCCCGGCGACGGCGCTGCGGTCTGGTCATCATCGACTCCTACCCGTGGGTAACTTGGACGCTGCAGCCACCGTAGCGGCATCGGGCCGTCGGCGCGCGACTCGTAGGGTGCTCGGGTGACCTCCCCCGATCCGGCTCCCACCGTCGGGCCGCGCGAGATCCTCGCGCTGGCCGTGCCGGCCTTCGTGGCCCTCGTCGCCGAGCCGCTCTTCCTCATGGTCGACGCGGCGGTCGTCGGTCGGCTCGGCGTCGTGCCGCTCGCCGGGCTCGGCGCCGCGAGCTCCGTGCTCCTCACGGCCGCAGGGGTCTTCGTCTTCCTCGCCTACGGCACGACGAGCGTCGTCGCCCGCCAGCTCGGCGCCGGCTCCCGGCGCGGAGCCATCGAGGTCGGGGTCGGCGGTGTCTGGCTCGCGGCCGGCCTCGGGCTGCTCGCGGCCCTCGTCGTCGGGCTCGGCGCCCGCCCCCTCGCCGCGGCCTTCGGCTCGTCACCGGCCGCGCTCGACGAGGCGGTGACCTACCTGCGGGTGAGCGCGCTCGGGCTGCCCGCCATGCTGCTCGTGCTCGCGGCCACCGGCATCCTGCGCGGGCTGCAGGACACCCGCACCCCGCTCGCCGTCTCCGCGGTCGGCTTCGGCGCCAACGCCGTGCTCTCGGTCGGCCTCGTCCTCGGCCTCGGCATGGGCATCGCGGGCGCCGCCTGGGGCACCGTCCTCGCCCAGTGGGGCATGGCCCTGGCCCTGCTCGCGGTCGTCCTGCGGCAGGGACGAGGTGCCGGGGCCTCCCTTCGTCCGCATGTGGGGCGGGTCCTCGGCGCCGCCCTCGACGGGGCGCCCCTGCTCGTGCGCACCCTCGCGCTGCGCGCGATCATCCTGCTCACCGTCGCCACGGCCGCCGGCTTCGGCGACGTCCCGCTCGCGGCCTATCAGGTGACGACGACGATCTGGTCGCTGCTCGTCTTCGCCCTCGACGCCCTGGCGATCGCCGGGCAGGCCCTCACCGGGGCGCAGCTCGGCAGCGGTGACGCGCGCGGCGCCCGCGAGGCGACCGCCCTCATGGTCCGCTGGGGCGTGTGGGGCGGGGTGCTGCTCGGCGTCGGGCTGCTCGCGCTGCACCGGGTGCTGCCGGCGCTCTTCACCGACGACCCGGCCGTGCGCAGCGCGATCGCCGCCGGCCTCGTCGTCATCGCGCTCGGGCAGCCGCTCGCCGGTTACGTCTTCGTCGTCGACGGGGTGCTCATCGGCGCCGGCGACGGGCGCTGGCTGGCGACGTCGATGACTCTCGTGCTGCTCGCCTACGTGCCGATCGTGCTCGTGACCCGCGCGCTGGGAGCCGGCCACGGGCCCGAGGCGGCGGTCGTCGCGCTGTGGCTCGCCTTCACGGCCTTCATGCTCGTGCGGGGCGGGTTCATGGCCTGGCGGGTCCGCGGCGATGCGTGGGCCGTCACCGGGGCGACCCGCTAGCCCGGACCCTGCGTCGGGACGGGCTCGGTCAGGCCGGGCCGCGTCGGAGGCCGGGCTGCGTCAGAGGACCGGCTGGCGGGTGCTGTCGGCGTAGGAGTACCAGCCCTGGGCGGCGAGTGCCTCGGCGAGGCGCCGCCGGCCCGCGGCGCCCTCGGCGACGACGACCGCCAGCTCCGAGGGGCGCAGGGGACTGATCGACAGGGCGCGCACCGACCCGATCGTCTGCGGGCGGCCGGGCAGCTCGACGCCGAGCAGCAGCCCGAGACGACCGTCGGCGACCCAGTCCGCGGGCGCGTCACCTGCGGAGATCTCGAGCGAGATCAGGTCGTGGTCGGCCAGGGCCGCGGTGACCACGTCGGGCCCCGCCGCGGCGAGCGCACCGGCGGCCTCCTCGAGCGCGGTGACGAGCCAGCGGCCCTCGCCCTCGGCACGGTCGACGAGCTCACGGCCCTCGATGTAGACCTCGAGGCCGAGGGAGCTGCCGTCCGCACCGGCAGCGGAGAGACCGTCGGTGGCGGCGATGCCCGAGTGGGGGGTCGTCACGTGGACGTAGCCCGACGAACCGCCAGACCACAGGCCCGCCTCGTCGGCGTCACCGAGCGGTCCGCGCCGCGCGCCGACCTGCCCGACCTGCCCCCAGAACTCGTCGCGCGTGCTGCTGTCGTCGGTCTGCCCCATGGAAGTCACCCCTGCATCCTGCCTGCTACCCGGCACCGGGGAAACCCCCGGGTGCCGGGCAGGCGGGTCACTTGGTCGTCAGCCGCAGGGTGAAGTCGGCGTGGTCGTCCTCGCCCCACATCGCGAAACCGAGGGCCGAGAGCGGCTCGATGTTCTCCTTGTCCTCGGCGTCCATGTCACCGCCCCACAGCTCGACGGCCTTGCTGATGTCGACGTAGGCGACCGAGCCGGCCTTGTCGGCGTCGGGCACGGCGTCCTTGAAGGCGTCGCTGTCGCCCAGGCCCGAGCCGTTCGCGATCTCGTCGGCGTAGCCCGCTGGCGTCGCGACGACCGTGCGGCCGTCGCCGGCGTCCTTGACCGTCACCGGGGGCGCGTCCCCGGTGCTCGAGGTCATCGAGCCGGTGAGCTTGTCGATCAGGCCCTTGTCGCCGTTGGTGACCAGCGCGACCTTCGGTTCGTCGGCGTTGGGGCCGACGGCGACGGCCGTGTCGGAGCCGACCGCCTTGGCGACGTCCTCGGGCACGGACAGGCCGGTCTCGCTCGTGAAGGAGTCGATGCCGCTCTGCCAGTCATCGCCGAGGGCGGTGCGGGCGTTCTTGTCGATCTCGGGCCAGGCCTTGCGCAGCGCGTCGTCGAGGCCGGTCACGGCCACGGCGCCGAGGGTGTCCGCCGGCAGGTCGCCGACCGAGGTGCCGTCGCCGTTGGGGACGCTGCCCGCGGGCAGACCGTTCATCCGGCCGGCGAGCTCGAGCGTCGGCCCGTCGAAGCGCAGCGCGGTCGCCAGCCGGCCCTGCTGGGTCGTCTGGGCGGAGGCACCGAGCGTGCTCTGGGTGATGTCGCCCGCCTTGGACATGTCCATCCAGCCGGTCACCATGCCGTCCTCACCGAGGTCGTCCATGTCCTGGCTGAAGGTGTCGCTGTCGGCGAGCGCGCTCCCCTTCGCGTCGTTGACCGCCTTGTCGACGACGCTCTGCTCCTCGCCGCAGATGGCGAAGTCGGGCTGGACGGAGCAGTAGCCGCCCTCGCTGCCGGTGACCTTGGACAGGCCCTGCTTCGCGGCGTCCTCGTCGGTGCTCGCGAGCGCGACGACGACACCGGGCTCCTGGGCGCCGTCCGCCGGCGGCAGGATCGCGACGCCGAAGCGCTGGCCGAGCCAGGGCTCGACGTCCTGCGCGTAGTCGACGCCCTCGAGGCCGCCGTCCTCCTTGATCGCGTCGAAGATCTCCTTGCGCAGGTCGCCGTTCTCGTCGACGCCGTCGAGGCTGTCGCGCATGCCGGGGAACTTGCGGGCGAAGCGGAAGGCGTCGACCTTCTGGTCCGCGGAGGGGTCGAGGTCGACCTTCGCGAAGGCGATGGCACTGGCCGGTAGTGCGGCCTCGGGCTGCGCCCCACCGCCACCGATCTTGTTGTAGGCGAGGACCGCACCGCCCGTGACGACACCGAGGGCGACGACACCGGCAGCGCCGAAGGCGCCCCACTTGAGCGCCTTCGAGCCGCCCTGCTGCTGCTGTGGGGGCGGCTGGTGACCCCACTGGCCGGGCTGCTGCGGCTGACCGCCGGGAGTCTGCTGGAAGGGCTGGCCGTAGGCCGGCTGCCCGCTGGGGGCGCCGTAGCCCGGGTGCTGCTGCCCGTACCCCGGGGGCGGCGGGGGCTGCTGGCCGTAGCCCGGAGGCGGCTGCTGCCCGTAACCGGGCTGGGGCGGCTGGTGACCGAAGGGCGGCTGCGACATGGTGGGTTCCCCCTGCTCGTGGTGGTTCTTTACCCAGACCTTAAGGTCGGCGACCACCCGAGCGACATGGGGAGCACTACCCAGCCTCAGCCCCGGTAGCGGATCTCCACGCGGCGGTTCTTCTCCCGGCCGTCCGGGTTGTCCTCGCCGCCCTTGTCGTTGGCCGCGACCGGGTCCTTCTCCCCCTTGCCACTGACGTCGAGCTCGAGGTCGTCCCGCTCGTCCTCGATGACGTCGGCGACCGCTCGGGCGCGCTCCTTGGACAGCGTGAGGTTGTCCGCGTCGGATCCCACCGAGTCGGTGTGGCCGACGACGGCGACCTGCGCACCGTCGGGGATGTCCGCGACCGCCTCCACGACGGCCTCCTGGGCGCTCTCGCCGAGCTCGGCCTCGGCGAACTCGAAGAGCACGTCGGTGTCGAGGGTGACGACCGTGCTGCCACCCGAGGACGTCACCTCGGGCTCGAAGGGGTCGATGTCCGGCACGTCGATCGCCTGCACGTCGGGGACGTCGATCGGGCTGCGGTGCTTGTTGATCTCGCTGTCGGAGAGGGTTGGCAGGTTGTCGATCGTCAGCGGCTCGTCGTCGGCCGCGCCGGCGGAGGAGGCCCCGGCGAGGACGAAGGGGGCGACGAGCGTTGCGGCGACGAGGGCACGACCTCGGGTGCAGGTCGTCATTGCGGCATCGGGACGTCTTCGATGGCCGGGGACTCGGAGGTCACCCGCAGGTCCATCGCGGTGACGCCGTCACGCGGGAGCGGGAAGGCGGTGAAGAGGTAGACCGGCTGACCCAGAGGAGCGCTCGCCTCCGTCGCATCGCTGGTGAGGTCGTCCACGTGGCGGTACTTCTCGAGGTTCTTCATGTCGATCAGGACCGGCTCGAAGGAGCTCCAGCCGAGCAACTTGAAGGCGGACTTGTTCTCGGTGCCGCGGCCCTCGCCCGTCAGGCGGAAAGTCGCGAGCATGACGTTGTCGTCGCGCCGCAGCTCGAGCAGCTCGATCTTCGTCGTGTCGACCGAGTCGTTGTTGATCTGTACGGTCGCCTCGGCGATGGCCGCGGGCGGGTTCTTCAGGTCGATCCCGGCGGTCTTGGCCCCGTTTTCGTCAGGATTGCCGGTGACGACGCCCGAGGTCTGCGACGACGACGAGCCCGCCCCCTCGTCGTCCCCACCCAGCATCGAACAGCCGCTGAGCGCGAGGGCGGCGGCCGCCCCCAGCGCGAAGACTCGTGTACGCATGATCATGCTTCTCCCCCGTCTCGTCGGCCCCGGCGGCCTGGGGCAACTGTAGGGGGACGCCTGCGCCAGCACCCATGGGGAGGACTCCCCGGGCACGACGAAGGGGGGCGACCCACCGGGTGATCGGTGGGTCGCCCCCCTTCGTCAGGGCGTCGTGACGGACTCAGCCGGCGACGACGTCGAGCGCGACCTTGGCCTGGACCTCCGGGTGCAGACGCACCAGGGCCTCGGCCGGGCCGACCGACTTGATCGGGGTCGGGATCTCGATCGTGCGACGGTCGAGCTCGGGACCACCGCCGGCCTTGACGGCCTCGGCGACCTCGCGGCTGGTCACGGCGCCGAAGAGGCGACCGGAGTCACCGGCGTGGGCGCTGATCGTGACCTGCTGGGCCTCGAGGTTGCCCTTGATCGACTGCGCCTCCTCCAGCGACTTCACGGCGCGCGCGGCACGGCCGGAGGCGATCGCCTCGACCTGCTTCTGCGCACCCTTGGTCCACGCGGTGGCCAGGCCACGGCGGTAGAGGAAGTTGCGGGCGTAGCCCGGCTTGACGTCGACGATGTCGCCGGCGGTACCGAGGCCGGAGACCTCGTGGGTGAGGATGACCTTCATCTGTCTGCTCCTTGCTTCGCGGCCGCTGATCAGCGGTTGGACGAGGAGTAGGGCAGCAGGGCCATCTCCCGGGCGTTCTTGACGGCGGTCGCGATGCGACGCTGCTCCTGGACGGAGACGCCGGTGACGCGACGCGCACGGATCTTCCCGCGGTCGGAGATGAACTTGCGCAGCAGGTTCGCGTCCTTGTAGTCGATGTTCTCGACCTTCGCCGCCTTGAGCGGGTTGGCCTTCTTCTTGGGCTTGCGCACTACGGGCTTGGCCATCGTGGTGCTCTCCTTCGTGTCAATGAGAGCCCGAGGTTGGTCCTCGGGATGGGTGTGGTGTCAGTGCCCGACCGGGGTCGGGCGCGAGAGATCGATCAGAAGGGGGGCTCGTCGTAGCTCGGGGCGTTGCCCCAGCCACCGCCGGCCTGGCCGCCACCCTGGGGAGCGCCCTGGGCCGGGGCCTGCTGGCCACCGCCCCACGAGCCGCCACCCTGCTGGCCGCCACCCTGGCTGCCGCCGGTCGCCCACGGGTCGTCCTGCTGGCCGCCGAAGCCGCCACCGGAACCACCCTGCTGGCCACCGCCGCCGCCCCAGGAGCCGCCGCCCTGGCCGCCGCCACCGCCGCGCTGGGTCTTCGTCACCTTGGCGGTGGCGTAGCGCAGCGACGGGCCGACCTCGTCGACCTGCATCTCCATGACGGAGCGCTTCTGCCCGGTCTCCTTGTCCTCCCACGAGCGGGAGACGAGGCGACCGGTGACGACGACGCGGGTGCCACGGGTGAGGGACTCCGCCACGTTCTCAGCAGCCTCGCGCCACACGGAGCAGCGCATGAAGAGCGTCTCCGCGTCCTTCCACTCGTTCGTCTGACGGTCGAAGGTGCGCGGGGTCGAGGCCACGGTGAAGTTGGCCACGGCCGCGCCGCTCGGGGTGAACCGGAGCTCCGGGTCAGCCGTGAGGTTGCCGATAACGGTGATGGGGGTCTCGCCTGCCATGGGATTCCTTGTCGATCGGTGATCTCTCAGGTGAGCCTGTCAGTGGGGACCGACAGGCCGGGAGGGACGCCTCTCAGGCGTCGACGCGCATGAGCTTGGTCCGCAGGACCTGCTCGGAGAGACCCAGCTGACGGTCGAGCTCCTTGCTCGTGGCCGGCGTGCAGGTCAGGTTGGCGACGGCGTAGAGGCCCTCGGCCTTCTTGTTGATCTCGTACGCGAGACGACGACGACCCCAGTGGTCGATCTTGTCCACGCTGCCGCCGTCCTTGGTGACGACGGTGAGGAACTTGTCGAACAGGGGCTGGACGGCCCGCTCGTCGGTCTCGGGGTCGAAGATGACCATGAGCTCGTACTGACGCATGCTGATAACCCGCCTCCTTCGGTCTGTGCGGTCACGGTCTCTCCGTGACAGGAGGGTTGGTGCATCGGTGCCCGGGCACGCCGGTCGGGTGACAGACCTGCTCCGGGGACGCCTCAGGGTATCGGCTGCCCTCCCTTCGCACCAAAGCGTGCCGGGCGAAGGGGGTCCGCATCAGACCGCGACCGGCTCCTGTGGACGGTCGTCCGGCAGGGCACGAGCCTGTGGACGGGGGCCGGGGTTGTCGACCGGCGTGTACCAGACGCTCCACATGAGGAAGCCCCACGCGATGGCCCGTCCGAGCACGGCGACGGCGTACCACTGGGCCGGCAGGCCCTTGTCGGGGTCGGCGGCGGCGCCGATGTGCAGCCACAGCGCCGTGGCGTGGACCGCCTCGACGGCGACGAGGCCCAGGTGGGTCCGCCACGAGACGCCCGCGAGGAGGGCCAGCGGCAGCACCCACAGGGCCGCCTGGACCGGCACCGAGGGGCTCGTCAGCGCGACGACCGGGACGGCGAAGGCCGCGACCTGCGCCCAGGTCGCGGGACGCCAGGCCCTGCGGACCATGACGACGCAGACCCACACGGCCAGTCCCCAGCCCGCGACCGAGGCGAGCGGGGCGACGCGGGCGGGCAGCGGGTGCCCGGCGAGCTCGGGGATGAGCAGGACGGAGCCGTAGCCGGGCTTCTCGCCCCACCACGCCCGCAGCGGGCCGGTGACGATGTCGGGCGAGGCGAGCGCGAGGACGACGGCCAGCCCGACGGCGGTGCCGAGGGCGACGAGGACCGTCCGCACGGCGGCCGCCTCGTGCCCGACCCGTCGCGCGGCGACGACGAGCGCGACGGCGACGATGCTGACCCAGGCGTGCCCCAGCAGCGCCAGGCCGAGCAGGACGCCGGCGAGCACCGGACGACGGCGGGTGTCGGCGAGCATCGCCGCCATGACGAGGGTGACGACGACGAGGTCGGGCGACAGGAGCGCGGCGACGACGTGCACCGGCGACAGGGCCAGCTGGGTCGCCAGGTCGAGCCGCTCGGGGCGCAGCATTCCGACGCACCAGACGGCCGCGACGAGGCAGAGGGTGATGATGAGCGTCCACAGCGCCATGTACCAACGGGAGGCGTCGAGCCAGCCGGCCTCGGGGACGAGGCCGCCGACGGCGGACATGAGCCCGGAGAGCAGCGGCATCTGGTCGAGGCGGATCTCACCGGTCAGCCAGCCGCCGAGGCCCCGGTCGAGCCCGGCGAGCTGGTACTGGGCCGGCAGGTCCGAGAAGCAGCCCCGCCAGAACTGGTCGTTGCCGTTCCAGCCGTTGACGACGCAGTGCCCCTGGCGCAGGAAGGCCGACCCCATCGGGAGCAGAACGAGCAGCACGACGAGCGGGAGCAGCCGCGGCAGCGAGCGCTCACGCGGCGCGGCCCGACGGCCGAGCGGCCCCCCGACGAGCGCGCTCGCCTCCCGCGGGAGCAGGTCGCGCTCGGTCCACTCGCGGGGCACTAGTCGCCCTGCCCGGCCGAGCCGCTGCCGCCGGGGGTGAGGCTCGGCCTCGGGAGGGTCGGGGTCTGACGCGTCGAGGTCGGCGACGGCTCGCTCGTCGAGGTGGGCGACGGCGCCGTCGTCGTCGGGCGGGTCGTCGTCGGGCGGGTCGTCGAAGAGCTGGTCGTCGAGCGGGTCGTCGACGACGTGGTGCTGCTCTTCGTCGTCGAGGAGCTCTTCGTCGTCGAGGTGCTCGAGCGGGTCGAGCTGCTCGACGTCGAGGTCGGCTCCTGGGTTGTCGAGCGCGTCGTCGTCGGCTGCGGCACCGGCGTCTGGGTCGTCGTGATCGGCGCCGGGGCGTCGGTCGGACGGCTCGTCTGCGGGCGGAAGGTGACATTGCCGGCCGGCGGCAGGCTCTCGACCGGCTCGCCCTCGAGCGCGCCGATCATGTAGTCGGTCCAGATCCGCGCCGGGATCGTGCCGCCGGTGACCTCGGCGAAGCCGCCGAGGTTCTTCAGCTGGTTCTTCTCGACCAGCCGGCCGTCGCCCTTGTACATGCCGACGGCGGTCGCGAGCTGCCCCGGGGTGAAGCCGTCGAACCACGCCGCGTAGTTGTTGGACGTCGTGCCCGTCTTGCCGCCGACGGGGCGGCCGAGGTCGGCGACCGTCGGGTACCCGGTGCCGCCGGGCTGGTTGACCAGGCTCATCGCCTGGATGGTGTCGCGGGCGACGTCCTGGGGGAAGGCGCGGCGCACGTCCTTCTTCACCTTGTAGTCGAGGTCGTGCTGGTCGCCGGTGCTCTTCACCGAGGAGATGTAGTACGGCGTGGCCCGGCGGCCCTCGGCGGCGATCGTCGCGTAGGCATTGGCCATGTCGATGACCCGCACCGCGTCGGTGCCGAAGACGTTGCCGGGCCCGGTCGACAGGGAGGTGCGCTTGTCCCCGTCGTAGGCGACGACACCGGCGTCCTTGGCCGACTCGGCGGTCGACTTCGGCGTCACGGCGAGGTTGAGCTGGCCGTAGTAGGTGTTGATCGACTTCTGGGTCGCGGTGCGCATGTTGACCGGGCCGTAGGAGGTGTTGCCGAAGTTGACGATGCCGCCCTGGCGCTGGATGTCGGTCGCGCTCGCCCCGTCGTAGATGAAGGCACGGTTGAAGTAGGGGCTGGCTCCGCTGTAGGTCGTCGAGAGCGGGATCCCCTTGCGCAGTGCCGCGATCATCGTGAAGGGCTTCATCGTCGAGCCGGCCTGCATCTTGCCGTCGACGGCGGAGTTGAAGTAGCCGTAGCGGCCGGTGCCGAAGCGCGAGCCGCCGTACATCGCCCGGATCGCGCCGTCACCCGGCTCGATCGAGGCCAGGCCGATGTGCAGGTCGGAGGTGCCCTCACCCGTCGGGCGCGACTTCTTCACCGCGGCAGCCGCGGACTCCTGGGCGTCCTTGTCGATCGTCGTGACGATCTTGAAGCCCCCGCGGTCGATGTCGGCATCGGTGAGGTCGAGCCGGCTGCGCAGCTCCTGCCGGACCTCCTCGGTGATGAAGCCGATGTCGTCGGAGGCCGCCTCCGAGCGCTGCTTGGGGGCGATGGTCTTGGGGAACTTCTGCTTCGACCGCTCGGCCGGGGTCATCCACCCCTCGGCGACCATGCCGTCGAGGACATAGGCCCACCGCTCCTTGGCGGCCGCGGTCTGGGTCTCGCCGAGCGCCGGGTCGTAGAGGGAGGGTCCGCGGATGACGCTCGCCAGCAGGGCGCCCTCCGACGGCGTCAGCTTGCTGACGTCCTTGCCGAAGTAGGCCTTGGAGGCGGTCTGGATGCCGTCAGCGCCGCGACCGAAGTAGATGGTGTTGAGGTAGTTGGCGAGGATCTCGTCCTTGCTCAGCTCGCCGTCGATCTTCACCGAGATGAGGATCTCGCGGGCCTTGCGCTCGAGGCTGCGGTCCTGGGTGAGGAAGTAGTTCTTCACGTACTGCTGGGTGATGGTCGAGCCGCCACCCCGGTCCTCGCCGGCGACCGCACCGGAGATCGCCCGGAAGATCCCCTTGGGCGAGATGCCGCGGTTGTCGTAGAAGGTGCGGTCCTCGGCGGCGATGAAGGCGTGCTGCACCCCGTCGGGCACCTGCGTGATCTCCACCGACTCGCGGTTGACCGTCGCGATGCGATCCATCTCGGTCTTGCCGTCGGAGTAGTAGAGGACGGAGGCCTGCGAGACGGCGCGGTCGTTGGGCTTGGGGATGTCGGTGAGCATGTAGGCCACGACGACCCCGACGATGCCGAGCGCGATGAGCGCGACGAGCGCCAGCAGGAGCTTGCGCACGATGCCCCGGCGACCACGACGACGCCGGGTGCTGCGTCGCGAGCGCGCCTCGGCGCGCGTGCGGGGGGACCTGGCCATGGAGCACCTCGTGGGACGGGGGCGGGTACGACTGACTCCAGTATGAACGCACGACGACGCGCGGCCATCTCCTCGCTCGATGTATCTGCTCGATACATCGGGTAACCTGATCCCGCCTTGCCGATCCGCGCCCCACCGGGCCCACCCCCTTCGGCCGGGTCCACCGATTGGAGCGAAGGGAGTTGCCGTGCGCCGTCGCGAGATGCTCGAGTTCGCCGTGCTCGGCCTGCTCCACGAGAGCCCACTGCACGGCTACGAGCTGCGTCGCCGGCTCAACACCCGGCTCGGTGCCTTCCGGGCGCTCTCCTTCGGCACCCTCTACCCCTGCCTGGCGAGCCTGCAGGGGCAGGACCTGGTCAGCGTCGACCACGACGCGGCCCGCGCGTCCGGCACCCGCCGGCAGCGCATCACCTACACGATCACCGACGCAGGCCGGGAGGCCTTCGCCACGATCGCCGGGCGCACCGACCCGAGCAGCTGGGCGGACGACGCCTTCGACGTGCGCCTGGCCTTCTTCACCCGGACCGAGCGCGAGGTGCGCCTGCGCATCCTCGAGGGTCGCCGTGCCCGGCTCGCCGAGCAGCTGAGCGCCATGCGCGACGGCGAGCGCCTCGAGCGCCTCGACCCGTGGACGGCCGCCCTCCACAGCCACGGGGAGGACGCCATCGAGCGCGCCGTCTCGTGGCTCGACGAGCTCATCGACGCCGAGCGACGCACCCCCCAGGTGCGGCCGGGCTCGCTGAGCGACCCCGCACATCCCGCCTTCAACCCGCCCCCCATCAAGGAGAACCCATGACCGCCATCCGCGTCGCCATCGTCGGCGTCGGCAACTGCGCGAGCTCGCTCGTGCAGGGTGTCGAGTACTACAAGGACGCCGACCCGCAGGGCAGCGTCCCCGGTCTCATGCACGTGACCTTCGGCGACTACCACGTCTCCGACGTCGAGTTCGTCGCTGCCTTCGACGTCGACGACAAGAAGGTCGGCAAGGACCTCGCCGAGGCCATCAACTCCTCGGAGAACAACACCATCAAGATCGCCGAGGTCCCCACGACCGGCGTCACCGTCCAGCGCGGCCACACCCTCGACGGCATCGGCAAGTACTACGCCATGACGATCGACGAGTCCCCGGCCGAGCCGGTCGACGTCGTCCAGGCGCTCAAGGACGCCGAGGTCGACGTGCTCGTCTCCTACCTGCCGGTGGGCTCCGAGGAAGCCGACAAGTTCTACGCGCAGTGCGCGATCGACGCGGGCGTCGCCTTCGTCAACGCCCTGCCCGTCTTCATCGCCTCCGACCCGGAGTGGGCGAAGAAGTTCGAGGACGCCGGTGTGCCGATCATCGGTGACGACATCAAGAGCCAGGTCGGCGCGACGATCACCCACCGCGTCATGGCCAAGCTCTTCGAGCAGCGCGGCGTGGTCCTCGACCGCACCTACCAGCTCAACGTCGGCGGCAACATGGACTTCAAGAACATGCTCGAGCGCGAGCGCCTGGAGTCGAAGAAGATCTCGAAGACGCAGGCCGTCACCTCCAACCTCGAGGGCCCCCTCGCCGGCAAGAAGGACGACCGCAACGTCCACATCGGCCCCTCGGACTACGTGGCCTGGCTCGACGACCGCAAGTGGGCCTACGTGCGCCTCGAGGGTCGCGCCTTCGGCGACGTGCCGCTCAACCTCGAGTACAAGCTCGAGGTCTGGGACTCCCCCAACTCGGCCGGCATCATCATCGACGCCATCCGCGCGGCGAAGATCGCCAAGGACCGCGGCGTCGGCGGCGCCCTGCTCTCCGCGAGCAGCTACCTCATGAAGTCGCCGCCGGAGCAGCGCGAGGACACCGAGGGCCGAGCGAAGCTCGAGGCCTTCATCGCGGGCACCGAGGAGCGCTGACCCACCCCGCGCGCTGACCGACCCCGGGTTTCCGGGGCCCCCGAGACACACCCCCTTCGCACGGGTTTCGACCTCCTGCGAAGGGGGTGTTTCTCGTGCTCAGCCGGCGGCGGGCGCCAGGGTGACCGGCAGCTCGGCCAGGCCGCGCAGGACCCAGGTCGGGCGCCGCGGCGCCGGCCCGGCGAGCGCGATGTCGGGGAAGCGCTCGAGCAGACGGCGCAGCGTGATCTCGAGCTCGACGCGAGCCAGCGGGGCGCCGAGGCAGAAGTGGCGGCCCAGTCCGAAGCCCACGTGCGGGTTGGGGTCGCGCGCGACCTCGAAGGCATCGGCGCCGGTCCTCGGGTCGGCCCCGAAGACGGCGGCATCGCGGTTGGCCGAGCCCATGAGGCAGGCGACGGTCTCCCCCTTCGCCACGGTGGTGCCGGCGATCTCGACCTCGGCCGTGGCCGTCCGCTCGAAGAGCTGCAGCGGCGCGTCGTAGCGGATGAGCTCCTCGAGGGCCGTCGCCGCGCTCACCTCACCGCCGGTGATCCGCGCGAGCTGGTCGGGGTGGCGCAGCAGTGCGTGCAGGCCGTTGCCGAAGGTGTTGACCGAGGCCTCGTGACCGGCGTTGAGCAGCAGGACGACCGTCGCGACGAGCTCCTCCTCGGTGAAGCCGCCCCCGTCGGCCCGCTCGGCGATGAGGTCGCTGACGAGGTCCTGCCCCGGCCGCGCCCGGCGCACCGCGACGACCTGGCGGACGTAGTCGGCGAAGTCGACGCTCGCCCGCACCGCGGCGGCCCGGGTCGCCTCGTCGACCCCTTGCTCGTACATGTGCACGATCGCCTGCGACCAGTCACGCAGCCGCACGTCGTCCTCGCGGGGCACGCCGAGCAGGTCGGCGATGACGTAGACCGGCATCGGCTCGGCGTAGGCGGCCAGGAGGTCGACGGGCCCGTTCGGGTCGAGCTCGTCGAGCATCGCGTCGGCGAGGGTCTCGATGCGCGGGCGCATGCGCTCGACGTGCCCCTTGGCGAAGGCCCCGGCGAGCAGGCGCCGCATGCGGGTGTGCTCGGGCGGCTCGTTCTCCATGAGCTGGTGGCGGTGGAGCGCGTTGAAGGGCTCCATCTGCTCGGCCGGCTCCCAGTCCGACCAGATCCGGCCCATGGCCCGGTGCCGCAGGGTCGCCCCCACCGCGGCGTGCGTCGTCGCCACCCAGCGTCCGTCGGTGGCCCGGAGCACGGGCCCGGCCACCCGCCACTGCGCGAGCAGCGGGTAGGGGTCGTCGGCGAGTCGGGGGTCGGTGAGGTCCACGTCGGGCATGGGCCCATCCTGCTCCGGCGCACCCGGTGGCGTGCCGCCGGCCCGGGCACCACTAACCTCAGTGGCATGGGTCACAGAGTCGAGTCAGAGCTGGTCGCCAATGTCATCTCCGTGCAGGTCGCGGCCGACCAGCAGGTCGCGATCGGGGACGAGCTCGTGCTCCTCGAGTCGATGAAGATGGAGATCCCCGTCCTCGCCGACCGCTCCGGCCGGGTCCTCGAGGTCAAGGTCACCGCCGGCGACGTGGTCCAGGAGGGCGAGGTCCTCGTCGTCATCGACGACTGACCTCACCCCCGCCGCACATGACGAAGGGCGGACCCGACCAGTGGTCGGATCCGCCCTTCGTGGAGTCCAGCGAGGGTCAGTTGCCCTTCTGTTCGGACTTGCCCTCCTGCTGCTGGGCCTGGTGCTCGGCCTTCTGGGCGTAGCCCTCGAGCGCGGAGGTCGCGGCCTGGAGCTGCTTCTGGGCCGTCTGCCACTCGGTGGCGAAGGCCTCGGAGTCGGGGCCGAGCCAGTTCTCCGCCAGGGCGCTGACCTGCGAAGTGCCGTTCTGCTCGACCTCGCCGATCTTGCCGGCCTCCGTCTTGAGCTGACCCGCGATCTCGCGGATCCGCTCGACGTCCATTCCGTCGGTAAGTGCCATCTTCGTTCTCCTTCTAAAAGTCTCTGTGCGTCAGGTGGTCTGGGGTGTCCGTCGCGGCGTGAGCCGGATCAGCTGCCGGAGGCCTCGGCCTGCTGCTGGACGTCGCCCTGGAGCTGCCCCTGCAGGTTCTCGATGAGGCCCTTGATCTTCTCGAGCGCCGGGCGGTGCTGACCCTCCCACTCAGAGATGAAGTCGTCCGAGTCCTTACCGTTCCAGGCCTCGTCGGCCTGCTGCACCTGGGTGTTGACCGTGGTGATGATGGTGTTGATGTCCTCGGCGAGCTGCTGCCACTTCGGGATCTCACCCTTGACGGTCTCGAGGTTCATTCCGAGCCAAGCCATCTTGTCCTCCTGCGAGTTGGTGTTGGTACTGCTGTTGGTCTGTCCTGCGGGCGATTCCCCTGCCCGTCTGAGGACAACACTAGGGAGTGAAGTCCTGCGAGGTACATGGGGAGAACTCCCCATCCCTCTCCCCCTTCTGAGGTAGGTCGAATTTCGTTGTCGCGCAACGGAGTTCGCCATCATCAGCGGGCGTCCGGGAGGGTGATCTGGACGATCTCCGCACGGCCCCGGCGCACCAGGACCCCCCGACCCTCGGGCATGACGACCCGGGCGAGGGGCGGGAAGGCGGACTTGAAGATCATCTGCGACTCCGACCCGTCGGGCGCCAGAGCCATGCCCGAGCGCGAGGCCTTGACCAGACCCGGCAGGCCCATGCTCGAGTTCATCGCGGAGGCGTCCGCCTCGCCGACGACGAAGTGGTCGTTGTCGATGAGCGGCTTGATCGCGTCCTGCATCGGCGACTGGAAGGGCGGCGCGTTGAGGTCGTCGAGCTTTTCGACGATGAGCACCTGCGGCAGGGCCATCTCGTCGAGGGCGCGCTCCTTGAGCTCGGTGCACAGCTCCTTGACGTCCTCCTCGCGGCTCGCGGTGCGGTCGACCTCCGGCATGGTGAGCAGCTCGGAGTTGCGCCGCAGCGAGATGACGCTGATCTGGGTCTGCGGGCGCCAGGCCCGGATCGCCCGGATCATCGTCACGAGGGTCGTCGTGCGCCCGCTGCCGGGCGGCCCGGTGACGACGAAGCCACCGCGCGGGTCGAAGGAGACCGGCGCGAGGTCGTCGGAGTTCATCCCGATGACCGGCAGCCCGTCCAGCTGCGCAGGCAGGGACGACATCGGGACGACCTCGGGCAGCGAGGCCACCGGCCGGGCCGGAGCGGCACCGCTCTTGGCCATCGTCTCGGCGAAGCCGCGCACCATCCGCGACTGCTCCGACGCATCGCTCGTGCCACCGAGGACCGCCACCTGGACCTCGCGCTTCTTGAAGATCCCTCGGCCGGGAGGCGACTCCGGGGTGAGCACGTCGCGGGCCGTCCCGAGGAAGGCGTAGTCGTCCTCGGTCGCCATGCGCAGCACGAAGCGCGACTGGACCGAGGAGCCCATCGACACCGGCAGACCACCGCGGGAGTCGACCGAGAGCACGAAGTGCACGCCGACGGGACGCCCGTCGGCGAGCAGCGAGGTGAAGGCGTCGAGCCAGCGCATGAGGGCGCCCGCCGATTCGTAGGCCTGCCGGAAGGCGGTGAGGCCGTCGACGAGCACGAAGATCCGCGGCTCGTCGGTGTGCCCGGTGAGGCGCCGGTACTGCGTGATCGTCGTGGCATTGGCCTTGGAGTAGCGCACCGCCCGCTCGTCGACGATCTCGCGGAGCATCGTCAGCAGCCGCTTGACCCGCTCCTCGTCCTGCCCGGAGATGATGCTGCCGACGTGCGGCAGGTCCTCGAGCATCGACAGGCCGCGGTTGCCGAAGTCGAGCCCGTAGACGTGGCACGGCCCGCCGCGCACGGTGAAGCCGGCGGCGACCGCGATCGTGCGCAGGAAGGAGCTCTTGCCCGCGCCCGATGCCCCGAAGACCGCGAGGTTGCCCTCGGAGTCGGGGCGGAAGCTGATCGTCGGCTGGGCCTGCAGGTCCGGGTCGTCGGCGACACCGATGACCAGCTCGTCGTCGCGCCGGTCGGTGGGCAGCTTCGCCAGGTCGTAGACCTCGGCGAGCTCCGGTAGCCAGGGCTTGCGCGGGATGGCGATCTGCGCCTCGACCCGCGCCCGCTCGACGGTCTCGACGACCCGCTGGATGTCGGTGGGGCCGAGGTCGGCGTCCTCGTCCCCCTTCGGCTTGGCGGGCAGCTCCCACGCGACCGACGCACCGAAGGCGAGGGTCGACACGAGCATGTCCGGCGGTGGCGGGGTGTCGCTCGTCCAGCCACCGGCGTAGCCGGTCTGGAAGGGCACGAGGCGGCCGGGACCGGACTTGGCCATCGCACGACCCGGCAGGGCCGGGTCGAAGTAGGCGGCGTCCTTGGTGCCGAGCACGTCGCTCGAGTCGTCCTCGTCGGCCATGCGCAGCGCCATGCGCAGGTTGGTGTTGGCGCGCAGGTTGTCCTTGATGACACCCGCCGGGCGCTGCGTCGCGAGGATGAGGTGGATGCCGAGCGAGCGGCCGCGCTGGGCGATGTTGACGACGCCGTCGACGAAGTCGGGCACCTCCTGCACGAGGGCGGCGAACTCGTCGACGATGATGATCAGGCTCGGCGGGGCCTCGACCTCGCCGCGGCGCTCCAGCTCGACGAGGTCCTTGGCCTTGAATCGGGCGAGCAGGTGCTCGCGGTAGTGCAGCTCGGCCGACAGCGAGGCGAGCGCCCGGCGGACGAGGTGCGGCGAGAGGTCGGTGACCATGCCGACCGTGTGCGGCAGCTGCACGCAGTCGCGGAAGGCCGAGCCACCCTTGTAGTCGACGAGCAGGAAGGTCACCCGCTGCGGGCTGTTGGCCGTCGCCATGCCGAGGATCCACGCCTGGAGCAGCTCGGACTTGCCGGCACCCGTCGTGCCACCGACGAGGGCGTGCGGTCCGTCGGTGCGCAGGTCGACGCTGTGCGTCCCGAGCGCGCTCTGCCCGATGACGGCGCGAAGGGAGCCCGGCTTGCGGTTGGGGGTGGGCGGCGCGTGGCGCCCGGTGAGGATCGAGCGGTTCTCGTTCCACCGCTCGATGACGGCCAGCTCGGAGGTGGCGATCTCGGTGCCGACGAGGGCGAGGTAGGACACCGAGCGCGGGATGTCGGAGTCGTCCTGGACGACAGCGCTGGCGTCGGTGATCGGGGCGAGGCCCCGGGCGACGTCCATGGCCTCCTGCTCGGAGACCCCGTCGGTCGCCACCCGGGTGGCGACCTGGGCGGGGCCGACCCAGCCGACCTGGCAGTATCCGTCCTCGCCGACCTCGACGAAGGTCCGGCAGGCGGCCGGCAGCTGCTCGGTGACCGGCGCGACCCAGATGACGATGATCCGGTGCTTCCACCCGTGCTCGGCGAGCTGGACGAGGCGGGCCTGCTCGACGGGTGCGTCGCTCTCGACGAGGACGACGACGGCAGGTCCCACGCGTCCCTTGTCGGACGCCACACCGGTGGCGACGAGGGACTCGAGCTGCTCCATGACGGCCGAGCAGCCGGGTCCGGAGCTCGCCGTGTGCTGCACCTCGACCGGGCTCTGCGGGGAGCTCGTGTGCGGCGCCCACTTGAGCCAGTCCCAGTCGCGGGCCGACGACGTCGAGGTCAAGGCGCAGACGACGACCTCGGCGGGCGAGTGGGCGGCGAGGGTCTGCACGACGAGGGAGCGGGCCAGGCCGAGCGAGTGGTCGCGCGGCCCGGAGACGCCGATGGCGCCGTCGAGCAGCGGGTGCGCGGTCACGGGCACGTCGGCGACGACGCCCAGGCCCTGCATGAGTCGGGACACCTCGAGCCAGGCCTCGGCGCGGGTGCGGCCCATCTTGGGCAGCTTGATCTCGCTGCGGCTCGGGCGCACGCCCAGACCGAGGCGGTACTCGAGGAAGCCCGGCTCCTCGGGTCGCCGGGTCCACATGAGCGGGTGGTGCACGGCCACGGCCCGGCCGAAGTCCGCCACCGACGGGTGCTCCTGGCGCCGGATGTCGTGCTCGCGGTCGAGCTCGACCTCGATGTCCTCGACGAGGTAGCCCACGTCCTCGCGGAAGTCGGCCATCGCCTCCTCGAAGTCCAGCCGCACCCGACGCCGCGACTCCCACGCATTGGCGAGCATCATCATCGGCATCATGAGCATGAACATGATCGTGAAGCGCGAGCGGGTGATGGCGAAGAGCGTCGCGCCCATGAAGACCGGCACGATCATCATGGCGAGCGGGATGCGCTGCGGCTTGCCGCGCTCCGGCAGCTCCGGCACCTCGAACTGCAGCCCCTGGTAGATCGGGGCGATGCGCGGCGAGCGGGTGAAGGCGACGTCGCCCGCGTCGGTCATCGTCAGGCCCGCGGCCCGGGTCTTGGCCGAGATCTCGAAGGTCGTGTCACCGATGGTGAAGGTCTCGCCCTCGCGCAGGATCGCGCGGTCGATGCGCTCGTCGCCGACGATGACGCCGTTGGAGGAGCCGAGGTCGGTCACCTCGACGACGTCGGCGACGAGCAGCTTCGCGTGGCGGCGCGAGACGGAGGCGTCGTTGATCTGCACCTCGCAGTCGCGTCCGCGGCCGACGTGCGAGGTGCCCCGCTGCAGCGGGTACTCGCGCCCGGTGTCCGGGCCGGCGACGACCCGCGCGGTCGCGATCGGTGCCGCGGAGTCCTCGTAGCCGGCGGATCGGCGGGTCACCGCGAGGTGGGCACCCGAGCGCAGCCCCGACTCCTGGACCGTGGTGTTGGGGTCGACGGCGCGGTGGTTCTCGTCGACGAGGGCGAGGGTGTAGCTGCCGAGCTCCGCCGGGGCGTGCGCGCTGGCATTGCGCTGCCGCTCCGGGTCGGAGAGCACGAGGTGCTCGGCGAGGTCGCCGACGGTCGTGCGTCCGTCGACCGTCGCGACGAGGTCGGTGTCGACATTGCCCGACCCGCGCAGGGTGAACATCAGCTTCATCGGTGGGCCTCACGGGTGGTGGTGGTCGAGTCGTGCATCCCGATGTCCTCGTGACGGGACAGCAGGGAGCGTGGGTCGAGGGTCGCCCGCACGCGGGTGACGAAGGGAGTGGCCTGTCGCAGTCGTCGGCGCACCCGCCGCAGCTCACCCTGCCACTGCCCCACGGCGTCGGGGTGGGCCGGGGCCTCGCCGAAGACGAGGGCATCGGCCTGCATGGCGGCGGGGACGGCATCGACCTGGGGCCCGAGGGCACGGGCCTGCTCGACGCGGGTCCCGCCGGCGGGAAGCGGCACCCCGAGGAGGCGGGCCTCCTCGAGCAGGTCGTTCCACGACCGGCCGATCCGCCGGTCGGCGGACCCGCTGCGCTGCCGCACGGCCCGGCGCACGGCGGTCACGACCGGAGTGAGCGCGAGCACGAGCAGCGGCAGGAGGACGAAGACCGCGAGGAGCTGGGCCCACAGCGGCCAGGTCGACGGGGACGACCAGTCGACGACGGGCTCGGGCGGCGGCGGGTCGGCCGGCGGCGGCTGCGGCGGCGGGTCGACCTCGGGCTTGTCCCAGGCCTGCGGCGCCCGGCTGGTGTCGGTCTGCTGCTCCGTCATGCTCGGGACGAAGGTCTGCGGCATCAGCTGGAACCACGAGCCGTCGCGCAGCCGGACCTCGACCCACGCGTGGACGTCACGACCGCGGACGAGTCCGTCGTCGGTGGCCGTCGCGCCCACGACGACCCGGGTGGGGATGCCGAGTCGGTTGCCGATGAGCCCGAGGGTCGCGGCGTACTGCTCGTCGTTGCCGGCGAGCTCCTCGGAGTTGAGGAAGCGGTCGAGCCGCCCGAGGCCGTGCCCGGCGGGGTAGTTGCGCGCGATGGTCGCGATCTTCGCCCGCTCGGCCTCGCTGCTCGCACCGGTCGACGGGGCCCCGTCGGTGTAGGTGCCCTCCTCGCGCATCGTCGTCGCGATCGAGCGCAGCTGGGCCCAGGGGTCGTCCGAGGAGCCCTTCCACGTCTCGATCCGGGCGTCGACGAAGGAGGTGTCACCCGTCATCGGCATCGAGCCCCGCGCGACGGGCAGGCTCTCGGGGAGGGCACCGGCCCCCTTCGCCGGGAGCTCGGTGCGCAGCTCGTAGCGGTCACCGGGGCGCAGACCCGGCGGGACGAGCACGGAGTTGGTGCTGAGGTTGAGCCAGGCCTTGCCCTCGAGCCGCTCGCGGGCCGAGCCGAGGAACTCGATGCCCTCGACCTGACCCGTCGTGAGCAGCCAGCCCTCGCCGTAGCCGCCCTCGGGCACGGTGACCCGCACCTGCGTCGGGTTGCCGCCGTCGAGGACGCCGACCCGGCGGCCGAACTGCTGGAAGGACCGCCCAGCATCGGCGCGCGACTCGCCGCGCCCGGCGACGCCCCACGTCGACCCGTCCCAGGTGTCGAGGGTCGCCAGGCGCATCGGCGTCGTCGCGGGCACGCCCTCGACCCGCAGCAGCTCACGCTCGTAGAGCTGGGTGGGGCTGTCCGCGGTGAAGTCGCGGTAGCGGCTGAGCGGCGAGGCGAGCACGCTCGTGTCGTGGCCGGGCACGACACCGGTGCGCACGACCTGCCGGTCGGACTCGCCGTCGCGGCCGGGCAGGAGCGGCCCGACGAGCGCCCCGAGCAGGGCGGCGACGAGCACGATGAGGGCGCCCTGGACGACCCGGGACAGGGCCGGGCGCCGCATCCCCGGCCGGGCGATGCCGATGTCGGGGTCGAGGTGGTCGCGCGCGACGAGCCAGCCGACGAGGACCAGGGCGAGCAGCAGTCCCTGCACCCACTGCGCGGCCGGCTGACCGGTGCCGATCACGATGGTCACGGCGAGCAGGGCGAAGGGGGTCGCCACCAGCCGCAGGCGTGAGCGGGTCACGCGGGCGGTCGCGTAGACCAAGACGGTGCCGACGAGCCCGAGGAAGAGCGCGACCGCGAGGTAGGGCCCCCGGGCGTCGACGGGTGGGACGAGCGTGAGCAGGTCGGTCCAGCCGGTGACCGGGCCACCCACGAGGTCCTTGAAGGTCTGGCCGGTGGGCAGGAAGCCCCACTTGACGTCGTCACGGACGGCGAGCGGACCGCCGAGGAGGAGGTAGAGGACCGCCCCGAGCGCGGTGGTCGCGACGATCGGCCAGCGGTAGGTCGCCTGCACGTGGCCGACGAGCAGGCCCAGGACGACCCCGACCGCGGCGGCCTGCCACCACTGCCAGCCGAAGAGGACGGTGCGCAGCCCGGCGAGGCAGCAGGCCATGACGGCGACGGTGAAGGCCGCGTCGACCGCGTGCCCGATGCCGGGGCGCATCCGCCCGAGGGTCGCCCGCACCTTGTCGCCACCGGTCAGCTGGGGCTTGATCATCCCCTCCTTCGGCGTGCCGACGAGGCTGCCCTCGGTCACCCGTCCCGCGCCACCCGGGGAGGGCGGAGCGCCCGAGGGGGTCTGCGTGCTGGGGCTCGTCATGCCGGCACCAGCCCGGCCGTGACGGAGCCGAGGTCGGCGAGCTCGCCGATCGTGAGCACGCTCAGCCCGCGCAGCCTGCGCAGGCTCGGGTCGCTCACCGGGTCGACGACGACGACGACCTTGTGCACCTCGGTCTCGAACTCGCCGAGGCACTGCTGGATCTCGAGGAAGGCCCGGCCGGGGCCGGTGCACAGCACGGCGACCGAGGAGTCAGGCGCCTGCTGGACGACCCGCCGGGCGCCCCGCACGAGGTCGACGCGCCCGAGACTCGCGGCGGTGAGGGCGTCGAGGACGAGCGGGATCGTCGTGCGGGTCGCGAAGGCCTCTCCGCAGACGACGCTCGCCTCCTGGGCGTCGGTGATCGACTGGACCATGAGCGAGGCGGCGACGGCGATGGCCGTCTCCGCATCCCCTTCGCCGTGGCGGTACATCGCGGGGTCGGTGTCGACGACGACGCCCAGGTGGGAGCGCCGGGTCTCCTGGAACTGGCGCACGAGCAGGCGGTCGTGCTTCGCCGAGGAACGCCAGTGGACGTAGCGCCGGTCGTCGCCGGGCTCGTACTCGCGCAGCGCGTGGAAGTCGATGTCGGCCATCGACAGCTCCGGCGTCACCTCGCCCTCGAGGTCGCGCAGCAGGCCGTGGGCGCCGGACTCGAGCGTGATGTGGCGGGGGTGGACGTGCATGTGCTGCGCGCCGCCGAAGGTCACGGTGCGGCGGGTGATGCCGAGCGGGTCGCCCTGCACGGTCGTCGCGGGGCCGACGGGGATGACCCCGCGACGAGGGGTGTCGATGGGGAAGGCCGTGCGGTGCTGCGCCCCGCGGCGCAGCAGCGGCACGGGGATGACCTGCTCGTCGTCGCCGACCGGCAGCCGCACGAGCGAAGGGAGCATCGTGCGCCTGGACGGGTTGGTCAGGACGACGTGAGCCTGGGCCAGGTCGCCGATCTGCGCGCGCAGCGGATCGACGACGAGCTCGACGTCGGCGCGGTGGGCGGGCAGCGAGATCAGGATGCACAGCAGGACGACGGCGAGCAGGGTCGCGGCGACGAGGGCGAGCTCGACCCAGCCGAGGACGACCGCGAGGACCCAGGCGAGGATCGCGAGGCCGACGAGGGTCCACCCGAGCGGCGTGACGTGGTCGAGCCGACCGCCGAACCAGCGCCGGCGCAGGCGCTCGTCGGTCGCGGCCGCGCCGTGGCGCACGGCCCGGCCGGCACCGCGGCCGGCGTTCAGGAGCCGGCCACCGGGCAGGCGGACGGTGCGCCGGGGACCGGTCGCGCGAGCGCGCGCCGAGGTCGCCATCTGCTCCAGCCGCGCGTCCTCCGGACGGCCCTGGTCGGGCCCGTCGTCGCGCACGCGGCCCCGCCCGCGCGGGGGCCCGGGCGGGGGTGTGGGGGTTCCGGTCGTCATCTGCTGGTCGCTCGGGCCGCTCAGGCCACCCGCTCGGTCGGCGGGGCGACCTCGCCGAGGATCTGGCCGATGACGTCGGTGGTCCGCACCCCGGCGAACTCCGCCTCGGCGGTGAGCAGCAGGCGGTGGGTCATCACCGGCTCGGCGAGCACCTTGACGTCGTCGGGCACGACGTGGGTCCGGCCCTGGCTGGCCGCCCAGGTCTTCGCGCAGCGCACGAGGGCGAGGCAGCCGCGCACCGACAGACCCAGGCGCAGGTTGCGGTGGCGTCGCGTGGCCTCGGCGAGGCGCGAGACGTAGGCGAGGATCGCCGGGTCGACGTGGACCTGGTCGGCGAGACCGGCCATGTCCTCGACGACCTTCGCCGTGACGACGGGGCGCAGCCCACGGGTGCGGTCGCGCCGGCCGGCCTCGGCGAGGACGGCGACGGTCGCCTCGTGGTCGGGGTAGCCGAGCGAGGTCTTCATGAGGAAGCGGTCGAGCTGCGCCTCGGGCAGGCGATAGGTCCCGGCCTGCTCGATCGGGTTCTGCGTCGCGACGACCATGAAGGGACGCCCGACGTCGTGGGTGGTGCCGTCGACGGTGACCCGTCCCTCCTCCATGACCTCGAGGAGGGCCGCCTGCGTCTTGGGCGAGGCGCGGTTGATCTCGTCGGCGAGGACGATCGTCGCGAAGACCGGGCCGCGGTGGAAGTCGAAGCGCTTGGTCTGCTGGTCGTAGATCGTCACACCGGTGACGTCGCTCGGCAGCAGGTCCGGGGTGAACTGGATGCGGCTCGAGGACCCCTGCACGGTGCCCGCGATGGCCCGGGCGAGCTGGGTCTTGCCGGTGCCCGGGTAGTCCTCGAGGAGCAGGTGCCCCTCGGACAGCAGGCAGGTGAGGGCCAGCCGCACGACGTGCTGCTTGCCGAGGACGACCTGGTCGACGTTGCCGACCATCTGCTGGAAGGCCTGGCTGAACCAGCTGGCCTGCTCCTGGGTGACGCTCATCCGTCCTACTTCCTCATCCGGTCTTCGTGGCGGTCGTGGGGCTGGTGGTGGGGCTCGACGTCGTCGGTCGACCCCAGGGTGTCGGCTCGTAGCGCTCGATCTCGTCACGGGGGGCGCCGCCGGGCCAGGTGTCGATGCGCACGTCGTCGGGCAGGCTCAGGTCGAAGACCCGCCCGGTGTCGAGGTCGTTGAGCACGAGCTGGCCACGGGCCTGCCGCACGGCGACGCCGTTGCGACGGGTCTGCTCGCCCTCGGTGGGCAGCTCCACGGTCGGGCGCTTGTCCTGGGTGCAGGTGCGACCCCAGCGGATCGTGCCGCCCTCGCCCCATGCCGCGTAGAGGCAGGGGCCGTTGAGCGCCGGGCGTGAGATGCGGTTGAAGCGCGATCGGGAGCCCCCGGTGACCCCGGCCCCGCTGTCCTCGTCGATGCCCGAGAGGATCTCACCCTCGTTGCCCCCGTCGCTGTCGGAGTCGATCCGCATGAAGCCGGCGCTCTCGACGGTCGAGTAGGCGACGACGTGGCTCGCCGGCCCCGGCTGCTGGAGCGTGGCCACGACGAGGGACTGGCCGGCCTCCTCGTTGGACGCCGGCAGCGCCTGCGGCTGCTCCAGCCCCTCGGCCATGACCTTGCCCGTCTCGAGGTCGAGGACCACCCACGCGTCGCCGACCGCGGTGATGTCGGCGGCCCGGCCGGTGAAACCGAGGGAGGTGCGCTTCGGGGTGCCGAAGCCGTCCCCCTTCGCCGGGATCTCGACGACCCGGCCGCTCTGCGCCGACACGGCCATGATGTCGCCGTCGTCGTCGACGGTGATCGAGGCCCGGGGCCCGACGGTGTCGAGCGGACCGACCTCGGCGAGGTCGCCGATCGAGCTGCCGCCCTCGGGGTCGAGCCGGGTGCCGACGATCCGCCCGGTGTCGTGGTCGACGAAGGCGAGGGTGTCGCCGCCGAGGGCCACGAGGTCGGGCCGCTGGAAGTCCTGGCCCGTCGCCCAGTGCGGCTCGGGCATCTGGACCGTCTCGACCGTGCCGGAGTCGTCCCGGACCGGCTCGCCGGTGCGGGTGTCGATGGCGACGAGCTGGCGGTCTGCGGTGACGCCGATCGCCTGCCGCCCGTCCTGGAGCACGTCGGGTCGCACGACCCCTTCGCCGTTGCCGGAGCGACCGGCGCCCTGGACGACAAGGTCGAGCTCGTGGGCGCCGGTGTTGACCCGACCCCAGTAGCCGGTGCGGCCGCCGGAGACCCAGATGCCCCCGTCGGTGAGGGCGACGTCGTGCACCGGCTGCCCATCGGCGCGCCAGGCGTAGATCGCGGCGACGGCGACGAGCAGCGCGACGACGCCACCCGAGGCGACCCGCAGCCACACCGGTCGCGGGCGGCGCTGCGCGCCCGCGGTCTGCTCCCCCTGAGCGGTCATGCCGGGCTCAGCCCTCCGCGCTCTCGGGGTCCTCGAGCAGGACGAGGTCGTCCTCGGTCACCATGCGCGTCGACAGGGCGTGCTCGACGAGGCGCGACTTGCGGTTGCTCGCGAGCTTGCCCGGCCCGCCGTGCAGGCCGCGGATGCCGGCATCGGCGAGCTTCTGGCAGACGTTGTCGAGCTTGCGGTTGAACTTCGTGACCTTCCAGCCGAGGCGCTCGGCGGCCGCCGCGGAGCTGGGGATCGTGCCCTGCCCGGCCCCGTCACGACGCAGGAAGTCCTCGCACAGGACGACGACGAGCAGCTTCTGGTCGGGGGTGAAGGCGACCCGGCCGACGGTCGTCTCGCCACCCTGCTGCGGGAGGAGGACCTCGTGGTCGACCGAGGTGAAGCTCGGGTTGCCGACGAGGACGTCGAAGTCGTAGGTCGTCGGCCCGGCGGTGAACCACACGGTGACCCGCTCGAAGGCGAGCGGGATGCGGGCGCCGGGGTTGAGCCAGGCCTGGAAGAGGCCCTTCTTGTCGGCGACGGTGGCGGTGAGCGTCGAGCCGACGTTGGTCAGCCACCACCAGCCACCCTCGTGGGTGATCTGGAGGAAGTGCCGGTGGAGGAAGGGGTTGTCGTCGATCTCGACGTCGCCCTCCCGACCGATCGTCAGGCTGCCCTCCCGCGGTGCCTCGTGCAGCTCACCGCAGAAGTCCACCGTCACCACGCTGTCGCTCATCAGCCACCCACCTCTTCGCACTGGACCGTCGACCACCCGGAGACCTGCCCACCCCGGACGACCTGCACCATCCCACACTGTCGCTGTCCGGGGGCGAGCGTCTGCTCGTAGACCGTCTCCCCCGGCAGGAGCGTGACCGGCTCACCGGACACCTGGTCCTCGTCGAGACCGGTCCGGATGCGGAAGCGGTCACCGGTGCGCAGGTCCGGGTACGTCATCTCCCAGCGCAGCACCTCGTCGTGGACGGTGACCTCGAGGGTCGGGGCGTCCGCGAGCGCGCCGCTGGGCTGCGTCGCGTCGGTGTACGTGGGCGCAGGCGGCTGCGCATCCTCGCGGGTGACCCACAGGACGAGAGCGAGGACGGCTGCCGCGACGACGAGGCCCACGATCCCGGCCACGAAGGGGATCAGGCCCACCTCGATCCCCTTCGACGGGGGCTCGGGCGGCGCCGGCTGACCCTGCGGGGGCACGGTCGGGGTCGTCACGACTTGTCCAGGCACTTGATCTCGGTCCACGGCGACGCGTCGGTGCCGCGACGCGCCTGGACCTGGCTGCAGACCCGGTCCGAGGTGCCGAACTCCTGGCTGAAGGTGCCCGTGCCGTCGGTGATGTTGCCGACGCCGGACGCCGTGATCCGGGAGAGGTCGGCATCTCCCGGCCCCGCCCGCACGAAGTAGCTGTCACCGTCCTGGAAGCCGTCGACCTTCATCGTGATGACGGCCTTCGACCCCTCCTGCTTCATCTCGAAGGTCGGGACGCTGCCGCCGAAGGCGGCGCCACCGGACGCCGAGGAGGAGCTGCTCGAGCTCGCCTCCCCGCCGCCGCGGCCGTTGAGCGCGATCACGCCGGCGACGATGCCGACGACGACGAGCAGGGCCGCGACGCCGGCGGCGATCGGGAGCATCCGGCGCCGGCCGGCGTCTGGAGCCGGCCGTGGGCCGGAGGACGTGACGGGTCGCGGCCCCGAGGCGTGCGGGATCGGACCCGAGGAGGTCGGGGGGCCGGAGCCGGGCGCGGCGGGCTGGCCCGAGGGTGCGCCGGTTACCCCGCCGGAGGGCCCGGGGCGACGCTGGGACGGCGGAGCACCGGAGGTCACCGGCGGGGGCGGTCCGTCGGTGCGACGGGAGACGCCCTGCGCGATCGGGACCGCGCCGGTCGCGCCGATGGAGCGGCCACCGCTCAGCTGACCGCCGATGACCGGCTGACCGAGCGGCGGGGGTGGCATGCCGGGGACCGGTCGCGGCTCGGAGCCGGAGTTGGCCCGCAGCTGCGTGCGGTCCGGGGAGTCCCCGGGTGTCGGGCCCGAGTCGGCGCTGTGGCCGAGCTCGTCGAGGACGACGATCGCCGTGCGCGAGAAGCGCTCGTCCTGCTCGATGGCCTGCAGGCTGCGGGCGAACTCGATGGCGCTCGCGGGCCGCGCGAGCGGGTTCTTGCTCATCGCCTGGGCGAGCAGCCGCTCGAGCGACTGGGGCACGTCGGCACGGCCGGTCGTCGGCGGCGGGTTGGAGCGGATGCGCGGCATGAGCGCATAGGCGGAGTTGTCACCGCCCGGCACCTCGAAGGGAGAGCGCCCCACGAGCAGCTGCCACAGGGTGGCGGCGAGGGAGTAGACGTCCGCGCGGGCGTCGCCGTTGCTCTGGCCGAAGAGCACCTCCGGCGGGGCCCACGGGATGGAGACGCCGATGTCGTCGTCGAGCTCCTCGAGGGCACCACCACGCCCGGCGATGCCGAAGTCCGTCAGTCCCGGCGAGCCGTACTGGCTGACGAGGACGTTGGCCGGCTTGATGTCGCGGTGGATGACGCCGGCCCGGTGGGCGGTCTCGACGGCGCTCGAGAGCTGGATGCCGGTGCGCAGCACCTCCTCGACGGAGAACCGTGCCGCCCGGGCCCGCTGCGCCAGGTTGGGCGGCGGGTAGTACTTCATGATGAGGTACGGCCGCCCGTCGTCGCTCGTGTCGGAGCGGAAGACCTGGACGATGTAGGGGTGGTCGGCGAGCTGGGCCATGGTGTTGGCCTCGTCGATGAACTGCTGCTTGATGGCCTGGGTCAGGCCCTCGGTCTTGAGGACCTTGACCGCGACCTTCATCCGCGGCATCTGCTGCTCGTAGAGGAAGACGTCGGCATAGCCGCCCGACCCCAGCGGCTGGACGTAGTCGAGCCCGGGCAGGTCCGGTGGGAGGGCGCTGCTCACTCAGGCATCATCCCGTGACCTCGAAGACCATCGACACCTGGTCGGCGAGCGTGATCGTCGTCCCCGGCTCGATCGTCTGCTGGTCACCGGGGCGCACGCGCACCGGCGAGGACCCGGGCAGCGCGACCGTGGTGCCGTTGGTCGAGCCGAGGTCGCGCACGAGGACGTGCCAGCCATCGAGGACGATCTCGACGTGGTTGCGGGAGATCTCGTTGTCGGGGCTGGAGATGCGCACGAGGTGCGGGGCACGGGCCCCGCTTGCCTCGGCGGCCGCGCGCGGCGCACGACCGATGAGCACGCCCCGGTCGAGGGTGACGACGTCGCCGGTCGAGAGCCGCAGCTGGCCGAGAGCCGGCCGCGGGGTCTGCTCGGGCTGCTGGCTCGGCAGGTCCTGGCCGCAGACCCGGCAGCGGGTCGCGTGGGGCGCGTTGTGGTGACCGCGCGAGCAGCGCACCGCAAGGACCATCGGGCCGGTCGGGATGTCGCCGGTGTCGGCATCGACCGCCGGGGCGACCTGCTGGGCCGGCTGGGCGGGACCGAGGTCGGGCGTCGGCAGGCCGGGCATGCTCCCGGGGAGGCCGGGCATGGCCGGCACGCCACCGGGCATGGAGCCGGTGCCGCCGTCGCCCCAGGGCACGGAGGAGATGACCCCCTCACCCGAGGACGAAGGGGGCTCCCCTCCCGCCGCGTGGTCGGCCGGGCCCGCGGCGGGGGCGGAGGACGCCCCGGCGGCACCGCCAGCGGCAGGTGCGGGGGCGGCTGCGGCGCCGTGGGGCGCGGGGGCGCCCCCGAAGGGCTGCGCCGTGCTGGCCTCGTCGGCCGATCCACCGGCCCGCGGCACGCGGCTGCCGACGAGGTGTCCGTCGCGGAAGAGCGGGCGCACGTTGCCACCCGGCTCGTGGCCGGGTGCGTCGTCACGAGCGGACTGCACGCCGAAGGAGGGGGCCGACGGAGGCGTCGACGGCGCCGGACCCGGCTCGCGGCCGGTCATGGCACCGAAGACCGCCGGACGCTCTTCCGACGGTGCCGGCTCGGCGTCGTCCGGTCGTGCGGACTCGGCGGAGCCGTCGGGGGAGGCAGCGGCGGGAGTGGCGGCGGGGCCCTGCTCCGGCGACCCGCCCGTGACGGCGCCGGAGACGAAGTGGCCGGGGTCGCCGGCGGGAGCTCCCCCTGCCGCGTCGGCGGGCGAGTCCTCCTGGCCGGGTGCGCCGGCCGGCGAGTCCTCCCGGGCCGGGGCGCTGCCCGGCATGGGCGGCAGCCCACCGGGAAGCGCTCCGATGGTCGGCCCGCGCGGGCCCGCGGGGCGGTCGATCTCCTCGTCCTCGCTCGGCGGGGCGAGGGTCGCGTTGGCGGGGTTGTCCTGGGGCTGGAAGCCGCCGGCCGCGGCGACCGGACCGGAGTCGATGGCCTCGGCCTGCGCCTCGTCCTCCTCCATGCCGGCCAGCAGGGAGCTGCGGTGGCTGTGGGTGGTGCCGAAGAGGAAGTCGAAGCTCGGCAGCTCCTCGTCGTCGCCGCTCGCGCCGCCGACGGCGGCCGGGGCTGCCGCGCCCTGGGCGGCGCCGTCCGGCATGCCGGCCGCGGGTGCGGCGTCGGCCACGGGCTCGTCCGTCAGGTCGGCGACGGGGGTCGCCTCGCCGGCGCCGATCGACCGTCCCTCCGGCGCCGGGGTCTCGATGACCGCACCCTCGTCGACGGGTGTGGGCTCCTCGCCCTGCTCACGCTGCTGCGCGGCGGCGACCGGGTCGGGCACGACGGACAGCTGGGGGCGCTGCTGCTCGCTCGGCCTGTCACTCGACCCGTCGCTCGGCTGGCCTCCGCCGAAGACGGAGGGCATCGCCCAGCCTGCCGGCTGGTCCGCCGGCTGCCCGGTGCTGGCCGGGGTTGCGGACGCAGCCGGGGCCTCGTTCGGCGCACCCGGCGTCTCCACGGCCGCCTCGGGATCGGGCGTCTCGTCCGACTCGGCCGGGGCCTGCGGAGCCTCGTCAGGAGCGAAGGGGGCGTCGTCGACCGGCGTCTCGGGGCTCGGCTCGTCGACCTGCTCGCCGTCGATCTGCTGCTCGGCCTCGGCGGGCTCGATGCCCACCGGCTCGTCGGCCGGCTCGGCGTCGGCCTGCTGCTCGGCCTCGGCGGGCTCGATGCCCACCGGCTCGTCGTCAGCCGGCGCCTCGGGGCTGGGCTCCTCGACCTGCTCGGCGTCGGTCTCGGCCGCGTCGGTCCGCTCATCGGCCACCGGGGCCTGCTGAGCTGCCGCCTCCGGCGCGGGAACCACGACCGGCGCCGGGGCGCCGGAGTCAGCAACCCGCTCGGCCGCGTCCGTCTCGGGGTTGTCCGTCTCGGGGCCGGCCACGGCGGCGACCGGCTCGGCGGCGGCCTCGCCCGTCACGAGCGTGACCTCACCGTCGGTGTCGACGTCCTCGTCGGCCCAGGGGCCGCGGGTGGGTGCGGTGACCTCGCGGCTGGAGCCGTCGGCGGCCGTGTGCCGCACGACGGCACTGCCGCGGACGAGGACGCGACCGCTCGCGTGGTCGACGAGCGCGAAGTCGGGCGTGCGGCGCACGCCGCCCGCGCTCAGCTCGTCGACGACGACATCGGCGAGCTCGTCGCCGTCGGCCGCGTCGAGGGCAGCGGTGATGCGCTCGACGAGGGTCTCGTCCCCCTTCGCCAGGACGGACACCCCGTCGCGGGTGACCTCGACCCAGCCCTCGTGGCCCTCGATCCTCGTCTGCATGCTCACTCCTCCTCGGTGAAGCTGTCCCGCGGCGTCGTGTCGTCCCCCGGACGGCGCGGACTGGTCTCGGCGAGGTCGTCCCCGACGTCCCCGTCGAGGTTGACGACGACGACGGTGACATTGTCGCGGCCACCGGCCTCGACGGCAGCACGGACGAGCTCCTCGGCCGCGACCTGCGGGTCGGGGCACGCCTGCAGGATGTCACGCATCCGCTCGTCGGGGACCTCGTTGGTCAGGCCGTCGCTGCAGATGATGAAGCGCTCGCCGGCGTAGGGCGGCAGCACCCACACGTCGGACTGGTAGGCGTAGTCGGTGCCGAGGGAGCGGGTGACGACATTGCGTGCGGGGTGGACCCGCGCCTCCTCGGCGGTGATGACGCCCGCGTCCACGAGCTCCTGCACCTCGGAGTGGTCGACGGTCACCTGGCTCAGCCCGCCGTCGATCCACCGGTAGACCCGGGAGTCGCCGACGTTGAAGACCGCCCAGTGGTCGGACCCGCCGGCGCTGACGAGCGCCAGGCCGGTGGCCGTCGTGCCCATGCCGCGCTGCTCGGGGTTGCCCTCGACGGCGTCGAGGATGCGCTGGTTGGCGACGACGAGCTGGCGGCTGACGTCCTCGGCGGTCAGTTCGGGGTGGGTGACGAGCTCGCGCATCGCCTCCACGGCGATGCCGCTCGCGACCTCGCCCGCCGCGTGCCCGCCCATGCCGTCGGCGACGACGAAGATCCCGCCCTCGGCGAGCGCCGAGTCCTCGTTGTGGTCCCGCACGCGCCCCGTGTCGGTCGCCGCGCCCACGTGGAGCACGAGACCGGGGAGCTCGTCAGGACCGGCCACCGCACTCACTTGGTGACCCGGATCGTCTGCAGCACCTGCTGCACCTCGGCGTAGGCGCTCTGCGCGTCACCACCGCCGACCGAGCCGGTCGCCTGGACGAGGTCGACGATGCGACCGCGTCGCGAGCCCGCGAAGAGATGGATCTGGACGATCGTGCCGATGTCCGGGTCGCTCCACGACACGTTGACGCCGAGGAAGGGGACCTCGCCGAGGGTGAGCTCGAAGGGCTCGTCGACATGGCCCTCGGGCTGCTCGTCGACGAAGGCCCGCAGCTCCGCCAGGGCCTCACGCATCGTGAAGTCGCCCGTCCGCTGGAAGCCGCGGACGACGACATTGGGCGCGAAGCCGTGGTCGCTGTCGATGCGGCGGCAGGCGAGCAGGGTCCCGCCGACCCGCACGGGCGCCCAGGTGTCCGGGGCGTCGATGGTGACTCCGGGGGGACCGGGGAAGACCTCGCTCGGGTAGCTCAGCTCAGGCATGCGCAGTGGATCCTCAGGGGTTGACGCGGATGGTGTCGACGATCGCGTCAATCGTCGCGTAGTCCTGCTCTCGTCGCGAGCCAGCGTAGGAACCGGTCACCTGGATGACGTCCATGACGTCGTTGCGACGCTGGCCGGTGAACCAGTGCACCTGGCCGATCGTGCCGGCCTGGTCGTCGACGAAGGCGACGTCGGAGCCGAGCCACTCGCGGCCGTTGACGGCCTGCTGCTTGAGCGCGCCGAGCTCGCCGTCACGTCGCTGAGCGACGTACTCGGACAGCTCCGCGTGGATCTCCTCGGAGCCGAAGGACCCGAGGCGCTGGTAGAAGCGGACGACGACATTGGCGAGGAAGTGGTCGACACCCTGGGCGTCGTCGCGGATCGCGATGAGCGTCTCGGGCGCCCACACCTGGGTCCAGCCCTCGGGCATGTCGAGGGTGATCGGCGGCGGGCCGGGGACGACGTCGCTCGGGTAGCTGATGGTGGTCATGCTGCTCTCCTGTGGTCATGGGGGCGGCGGACTGGGGCCCAGCCTGCCATCTGGTGCGAAGGGGGTGTGACGTCTAGTCCCAGAAGCTGACCTTGTCCCAGGCCTTCTTGCCGGCGTCGCCGACGTCGCTGATGACTTCCTTCGGCGAGACCGAGATGTCGGCCTTGAGCCCGCCGCCGATGCCCAGGGTCGCGCCGACGTCGAACTTCACGCCGACCTTGTCCATGCTGACCTCGGCGTCCGCCGACGCGTGGGCGCCGATGCCGTAGGACACCTCGCCGCCGACGCCGACCTCGGCGGGGCCGAGGTCCTGGCTGACGGAGCCCTCGGCCTTGCCGCCGGCGAAAGCCTCGGCGTTGACGCCGACCTTGGCCCCACCCGGGCCGATGTTGGCCTCACCGCTCGCCTTGGCCTCCGCACCGACGAAGGCCTCCCCCTGCGCGGAGGTGCCGTGGTCACCGGTCCAGTGGCCCTCGACCTTGCCGACGTAGGCACCGGCCTCGGCATTGGCCTCGGCGTAGGCACCCTTCTTCAGGTCGAAGCCGGCCTTGCCCTCGGTGGCGTACTCGGCGGAGAGGGCCTTGACGCTGGCACCGGTCTTCTCGTCGCCCCAGTCCTTCTGCCAGGCCTCGACGTCGCCCTTCTGGTCCCAGGCCTTCTTCTCGACCAGGGGGTCGGTCTGGACCCCGTCGAGGATCTTCTTGCCGTCCTTCTGCGAACCGTCGTCGAAGGACTTCTCCTTCGACCAGGACTCGCCGTACTCCTTGGTCCCGAGCGGGCCCTTGCCCCGGGTCGACTCCTGGGTCGTCTCCCAACCCTTGTCGCTCTTGGTCTGGTCGACGTCAGTCTCGGAGGAGCGACGGAAGCGGGGGTCCTGCTCGCGCTTCCAGCTGCCGTCCTCGGCCTCCTGCCAGCGCTTGCCCGTCACCGGGTCGTAGTAGTGGGTGTTGCCGTCCTTGTCCTTGTTGACCTTGACGAGGTCGGAGTCCTTGCCCGGACGCTCGAAGGTCTGCTTGTAGCTGATCGGGCCGTCGTCCTTGCCCTGACCCTTGCCGCCGCCGTTGCCGTTGCCGCCGCCGTTGCCGTTGCCCCCGCCGTTGCCATTGCCGCCGCCGTTGCCCCCGCCGCCGCCGGAGCCGCCGACCTCCTTGGAGGTGGTGTCCTGGTCGCTCGCCTGCTCCTTCATCGTCCGGGCGACCTGGCGCAGGGTCTCGGTGGCCTCCCCCAGCTGCTTGACCGCGGTCGTGCGCCAGCGCACGAGCAGCGCCTGGCCGTCGTCGCCCTCCCAGTTGCCCTGCAGGAGGCCGGCGCTGGAGTTGCCCCGCTCCAGCACGTCGTCGAGCCGGTTGGCCTCGGTCGTGAGCTGCGCAGCGATCTCGCGGATGCGCGCAGTGTCCATGCCCTGCTGGACGTTCATCTTCTCTCCCCTGGCGGTGGCCGACGAGGCCTTCGAGTGCGGTCAGGTGGTCAACCTAGGCGTCCCGGGCGGGGAGCGACATGGGGAGCACTCCCCACCCGCCTCAGGAGCGCTCCGCCCACCACGCCCGGAGCCGCTCCGCGGCCGCCTCGGGACCGATCGGACCCTCGTCGAGACGCACCTGCAGGAGGTGTCGGTAGGCCTCGCCGAGGACCGGCCCGGGCTCGATGCCGAGGACCTCGGCGATCTGGTGGCCGTCGAGCTCGGGGCGCACCTTGTCCAGCTCCTCCTGCGCGAGGAGGTCGTCGATGCGCTGCTCGAGGTCGTCGTAGGCGCGGCGCAGACGGGCGGCCTTGCGCTGGTTGCGGGTCGTGCAGTCGGCCCGGGTCAGCCGGTGCAGCCGCTGCAGCAGCGGACCGGCGTCGGTGACATATCGGCGGACCGCCGAGTCGGTCCACTGCCCGTCGCCGTAGCCGTGGAAGCGCAGGTGCAGCTCGACGAGGCGGGCGACCGACTTCGTCGTCTCCTTGTCGAAGCGCAGCGCGCGCATCCGCTTGGCGGTGAGCTTGGCCCCGACGACGTCGTGGTGGTGGAAGGAGACACCGCCCCCCTCCTCGAAGCGCCGCGTGCGGGGCTTGCCGATGTCGTGGAGCAGCGCGGCCAGGCGCAGCACGAGGTCGGGGCGCGGCACCGGGTGGTCGGCGTCGGCGGCGGGCCCTTCCAGGTCGATCGCCTGCTGGAGCACGGTGAGCGAGTGCTCGTAGACGTCCTTGTGCCGGTGGTGCTCGTCGATCTCGAGGCGAAGGGCGGGCAGCTCCGGCAGCACCTGCTCGGCGAGGCCGGTGTCGACGAGGACGCGCAGGCCCGCCACGGGGTCGGCGGCGAGGAGGAGCTTGACCAGCTCGTCCCGGATGCGCTCGGCCGAGACGATCTCGAGGGTGCCGGCTGCGGCGGTCATCGCCTCGAGCACCTCGGGGCTGGGGACGAGCCCCAGCTGGGCCACGAAGCGCGCCGCCCGCATCATCCGGAGCGGGTCGTCGGAGAAGGAGACCTCCGGCGTGGAGGGCGTGCGCAGCCGCTGGGCGGCGAGGTCGAGCATGCCGCCGTGCGGGTCGACGAGCGCGAGGTCGGGCAGGCGCAGGGCCATGGCGTTGACGGTGAAATCACGCCGGACGAGGTCGTCCTCGAGGTTGTCGCCGAAGGCGACGACCGGCTTGCGGGTCGTCCCGTCGTAGGCATCGGCCCGATAGGTGGTCACCTCGACGGTGTAGCCGCGGTGCCGGGCGCCGATGGTCCCGAAGTCGCGCCCCATGTCCCAGTGCGCGTCGCCCCAGTCGGCGAGGATCGCCTCGGTCTCGTCGGGCGACGCCGAGGTCGTCAGGTCGAGGTCCTCGCTGGCGCGACCGAGGAAGGCGTCACGCACGGGGCCGCCGACGAGGGCCAGCTCGTGACCCCCCTTCGCAAATCGCTCGCCGAGGTCGGTGAGCAGCGGCACGACCGGCGCCAGATGGGCCACGGCCGCACGCAGGATCTCCGGGGGCAGGTCGGGGGACATGGAGCCCAAGGTTACGTGGGCTGCGTCCCCCGACCCGACATCACAGGACCGGGGCGTTGGGCAGGCAGCGGATCGTCCCGGACCCGTCGGCCTTGAGCGCGCGCTTGGTGATGTCGATGACCCGGGGGCTGTGGGTGATCGACAGGTGGTCGCTCAGGTCGATCGCGCACCCGTCCTGGACGGTGATGTTGCGGACCGTGGCTCCCGGACCGGCGGTGAGGAAGGTGCTGCGGTAGGGGGTGACCACCTCGTCGTACTTCGTCCCGATGACGGTGTAGTCGACCCCGGGAACGGTGTCGCCGTCGGCGGTGAGGGCGGTGATGTACTCCGACCCCTGCATCTGGTCGACGGCGGCCTGCCCCAGGCCCTCTCGGGTGAGGTCCGTCGCCCCGACGGCCTCGGCGATCGTCCCCAGACCCGACAGGGTCGTGCCGTGGTGGCTGCCGGCCAGGGTGACGACGTCGTCGACCCCTCCGCCACCGTGCTTCTTGAGCACGTCGGTGATGATCGTCCCGCCCTGCGACCACCCGACCATGTCGACCTTCGAGAAGCCGGTGCGGGAGCGCACGGTCTCGGCGAAGGCGGCCAGCTCGTCCCCGTTGCCCGAGAGCCCGGTCGTGCCGTAGACGCCGGGGATCTGGGCTGCGGCGTCCGTACCGTCCGTGCCGTAGTTGAAGGAGTAGACGCAGTAGCCGGCCCACTTCAGCTCGGGCGCCATCCGCGCGAAGGAGTCGTACTGGTTGGCGAAGGTGCCGTGGACGAGGACCACCGGGTTCTCACCCTCTCGCGGAACGCACCCCCAGTCGTTGACACCCTGCGGCTGGGCGTCGGGGTGCGCGAGCGAGTAGAGGAGCGAGCCGCTGAAGTTCAGCTGGTAGGGGCCGGTGACCGGCTCCTCCTGCTCGGCTGCGCCTGCCGTACCCACCCCCATCGTCAGGCTGGTCAGCAGGGCGGCGCCCGCGGCGGCTGCGGCTCGTCGGAGGGTCGGCTTCATCGTGGCTCCCGGGAAGGTCGTGCGTCGTCCTTGACGCGTCCGTCCTCGTTGACGGACCTACCAGACAGTAGTCACGCCGGTCCCACCGAGCAGAGCGCGTCCGGCGCACCTCGCCACCCGGGAGGCGCCCCGAGGTCGCATGGCTACAGTGACCACATGACCCACCCCGCCCACGCCTCCGGACCGCAGCGCCGTCTGCCCGCGGTCGAGGAGCGGAGCGCCGGTGGGGTCGTCGTCGACGTGCACGAAGGGGAGGCCCGGATCGCGGTCATCGCCCGCCGCAACCGCGCCGGCCGCCTCGAGTGGTGCCTGCCCAAGGGCCACATCGAGGGCGAGGAGACGCTCGTCGAGACCGCCGCCCGCGAGGTCGCCGAGGAGACCGGCATCGAGGCCCGGGTCCTCGTCGAGCTCGGGACCATCGACTACTGGTTCGCCACCCCCGACCGGCGGATCCACAAGTTCGTCCACCACTACCTGCTCGAGGCCATCGGCGGCTACCTGACGATCGACAACGACCCCGACCACGAGGCCGTCGACGTCGCCTGGCTGCCGCTGCGCGAGGCGCACCGGCACCTGACCTTCCCCAACGAACGCCGCATCGCGAGGGAGGCGTGGCAGCGACTCGCCGGCGACGCCTGAGCGCCGCGGTCGCGAGCCTGCTGCTCGCGCTGCTCGTCGTGCTCCCCGTCGCCGTTGGTCCCACCACTGCCGCCGCCACCCCCTTCGCACCGGAGGACCCCGGTGACTCGCGGGTCACGATCACGTCGATCACCCCCGTCGTCGAGGGCGACGGTGTCGCCACGGTGCGCGGCACGGTGGCCAACACCGGCTCCACGACCCTCTCCGGCCCCCGGGTGGCCGTGGTCCCGCAGGAGGCGGGCACCGGCCGGTCCGACATCGCCGACTGGACGAAGGGGGATGCCCCCGTCTCCGGGACCGCACTGGCCGCGACGACGCTCGACGACGTCGCCGCCGGCGGCTCGGCGAGCTTCACGCTCGAGGTCGACGGCAACGACCTGCTGCCGCAGTCCTCCGCCGGCGCCGCGTGGGTGAGCGTGCAGACCGACGCGACGGCGGTGCACACCTTCGTCGGCGTGCAGCGGACCAAGGAGTACGAGCCGCTGCAGATCCTCTGGGGCATGCCGCTGCTGCTCCCCGACGACCGCCGGCTGTGGGGCACGAGCCGCGAGGCCCGCAGCAGCGCGTGGCAGGAGGCCGTCGGGAGCGACTCCCGGATCGCCGCCCTCACCTCCGAGGAACCCGCGGACGACGAGTTCTGGGTGCTCGACCCCTCCCTGCTCGATGTCCCCGCCGACGGCGAGGACATCGCCACCGCCGAGCGGGAGACGCGCACCCGGGCCGCCGAGTCCCTGCGAGAGCAGCTCGTCGGCTCCCGCACCCTCGTCCTGCCGGACGCCGATGCCGACGTCGCGGCGGGCGCCGAGTCGAAGGACGCCGCCCGACTGGTGAAGGCCCGGGTCGCCGACGGCACCCGGGTCGCCCAGGAGCTCGGGGCGCGCAGCGACGTGCTGTGGCCCGCCGACGGGCTGGCGACCGGCGAGCGCGCCGAGGCCCTCCACGAGCTGCGACCGACGGGGGTCGAGCCCACCCTGCTCGTCCCCAGCACGAGCCTGGTCCCCGAGGGATTCACCGCCACCGGCGGAGACCGGACCACGGCCGGGAGCCCCGTCGTCGTCAGCGACGGCCCGATCGCCGACCTCGTCGAGGGCCTGTCGAGCGCCGACGACGTCACCCTGGCCCGTCAGCAGCTCGTCGCCGAGACCGCGGCCGTGCTCGGCGAGCGCCCGGGCACCCCCCGCACGATCGTCGTCGTCCCCGACCGCACGAGCACGCCCTCCGTCGAGGCCTACGAGCAGCTGCGCGCGTCGACCGACCGCATCCCCTGGCTCGAGGGCGGCGACCTCGCGTCGGTGCTCGACGACGCCGCCGCGGCCGAGCCGGCCCGCACCGCGCGGACCCCGGGCCAGATCGACGACGTGACCGCCGGCGCTGCGACTCCTTCGGCGGTCCTGTCGCAGGACCGCTCGCGCCGCATCGTCCGCGACTCCCGGTCGATGGCGACCTTCGCCGCCGTCCGTCGCGACGGGACCGCGTGGCGCTCGCGGATGCAGGCCTCCCTGCAGCAGCTGACGTCGACCCGGTGGCGCGAGGACCGCTACGGCTTCGTGCGCCTGCACGACGACGTCGAGCAGGCCGTCACGCTCGACGCCGACGACCTCGTCGTCTCCTCGGGCGACGTCAACTTCTTCGCCGACAGCGGGCGGCTGCAGATCAGCATCACCAACAACACCGACGTCCAGCTCGAGGACCTGCGGGTGCACGTCACCCCCGGCAACCACTCGCTGCGCGTCGACGGCGACCCCGACCCGGTGACGATCGGCCCGGGCGGCCAGCAGACGGTCACGGTGCAGGCCACGGCGCTCGCGGCCGGCCAGGTGCCCGTCAACGTCGCCGTGACGACCCCGGGCGGCCACGCCGTCGCCGAGCCCGCGACCCTGCACGTCAAGGTGCGGCCGACCGGCGACTCGATCTACTGGGTCATCGGTGGCGCGGCCGTGCTCCTCCTCGCGGCAGGCACGTGGCGTACCGTGCGGGGCGGTCGTCGCGCACGCGCGGCCGCACCCGAGGGCAGCTCGTCCGAGGGTCAGCCCGAGAGCAGCTCGCCCGAGGGCGACACAGACCACTGACCCCGAGGGGACGACGCATGAGCGAGGCCGCCACCCCGCAGGAGGACCTCGGCGAACCGGCCGCGGGTCGGAGCGCACCGGACATCGGCCGGTCGAGCGCCATCATGGCGTCCGGCACCCTCTTCTCCCGGGTCCTCGGCTTCGCCCGCAACAGCCTGACGGCCTATGTCGTCGGCCTGACGGTCATCGCCGCCGACGCGTGGAATGCCGCCAACACGCTGCCCAACATCTTCCACCTGCTCATCGCGGGTGGCGTGCTCAACGCCGTGATCGTCCCGCAGATCACCCGCGCCATGCGCGACCACGACGGCGGGCAGACCTACATCAACCGGCTGCTCACCCTGTCGACCGCCGCCCTCGCGGTCATCACCCTGCTGCTGACGCTCGCGGCGCCGCTGCTCGTCTCGCTCATCGTCTCGAGCAGCTGGCCGCCGGAGGCCCGCACGCTCGCGACCGCCTTCGCCGTCCTGTGCCTGCCGCAGGTCTTCTTCTACGGGCTCTACACCCTCCTCGGGCAGATCCTGACGGCCCACCACCGCTTCGGGGCCTTCATGTGGTCACCGGCGCTGGCCAACGTCGTCGCGATCGGCGGCCTGCTGTGGTTCGTCATCACGGACCAGCCACGACAGGGTGAGGTCGGTGAGTGGACCCCGACGATGGTCGCCGTCCTCGGCGGCACGGCGACCCTCTCGATCGCCCTGCAGGCCCTCGCCCTCGTCCCGGCCCTGCGCGGGACCGGTCTGCGCTTCCGCCCCGTGTGGGGCCTGCGGGGCAGCGGGCTCGGCAGCGCCTCGCGCATGGCGATGTGGGCCTTCGCCGCCGTCGCCGTCGGCCAGGCCGCCTACCTCGTCAACTCTCGCGTCCTCACCGGCGCCCTGCACGCCGCCGAGGCCCGCGGGGTCGAGGGCGCCGGCCTGACGGCCTATGCCAACGCCTTCCTGCTCTTCATGCTCCCGCACGGCATCATCACCGTCTCGCTCGTCACCGCCCTCTTCACGCGCATCTCGCACGCGGCCCACGACGACGACACCCGGGCCGTGACCGCCGACCTGCGGCGCGGACTCACCCTGCCCGCGACCATCCTCATGCCGGGCACGCTCGCGATCCTGCTCGTCGCGCCCTACCTGCTCGCCGCGGTGCTCCCGGGCACCCCGCGCGACCAGGTCGACGCCTCCGTTGGCGTACTCGCCGCGATGATGCTCGGGCTCGTGCCCTACGGCTGGTTCTTCCTCGTGCAGCGCGCCTACTACGCCTACGAGGACGGGCGCACCCCCTTCGTCCTGCAGCTCGTCGTCACGGGCGTCGCGCTCACCTTCACCCTCGTCGGGTCCCTCGGCGTGCCGGAGCACGCCGCGACCTGGGTCGGACTCGGCCAGACCGTGTCCAACCTCGTCGCCGCCGTCCTCGGCCTGTGGCTGCTCCGCGGCCGACTCGGCTCGCTCGGCCTCTCCCGCGTCGTGCGCCAGTTCGTCCGGCTCGGGCTGGCGACCGCCGTCGGCGGCCTCGTCGGCTGGGGCCTGCTGCGCGCCCTGCTGCTCGTCGTCGACGGGCAGACCTGGTTCGGCTCGGTCGTCGTCACGGCCGCCGTCGGGCTCGTCGTTCTCGGCGTCGCCCTGGCCCTCGCAGCGCGGCTGCGGGTCGAAGAGGTCTCCGAGCTGCTCGGCCCCCTGACCCGTCGCCTGCGCCGTGGCTGACGCGCCCCGGACGTCGGCTGCGCGGATGCGCTGCCGCTGGGACCTAGGATGGCGCGGCAGGCCTACACCGACGAGAGGGGCAGCGTGCACGGGGTGAACCCGGGGACGGAGCTCGGTCGCTACACCGTCGAGACGAGGATCGAGGAGATCCCCGGTGGCGAGCGCTGGAATGCTCGCGACACGACGCTCGACCGCGACGTGACGCTCATCGTCATGCCCGCCGACGCCGATTCGACCGCCGCCGCGCTCGACGCTGCCCGCCGCGCCGCGGGCATCGAGGCCGCACAGCTCGTGCGCATCCTCGACGTCGGCAGCGAGGCGGAGCACTCCTTCATCGCCGAGGACGCCATCGGTGATGCCAGCACCTACACCGAGGTCATCGGCACCGAGGGCCTGCCCGCCGAGGAGGTCCGCCGGATCACCGGTGAGGTCGCCACCGGCATCGAGGCCGCCCGCGCCCGCGGGCTGCACCACCTCGCACTGACCCCCGACCTCGTCCTCCTGACGGGCGACGGCCGGGTCAAGGTGCGCGGTCTCGCGACCGCCGCCGCCCTCGCCGGCATCGAGACCGAGGGCGAGGAGGCCGACCGCGACGACGCGACCGGTGTCGTCGCCCTCGCCTACGCCGGCCTCACCGCCACCTGGCCGCTCGAGCGCCCGAGCGGGCTGCCGAGCGCCCCCCGCGAGGGGTCCGGTCCGCCGCCGCCCTCCCGCGTCGCCGTCGGGGTCCCCGGTGACCTCGACACGATCTGCCGCGAGACCCTCGGCGAGGGTCAGGGCCCCGACTCCCCCGGCGACTACGCCGCCCAGATCGCGCCCTGGTCGCGCATCCCGCTGGCCGGCGCCGTGCGCACCAGCCCCCGGGCTGGTACCGATGCACCGACCGAGGTCGTGCCCACCGCCAGCGGCGTCGCGGGCGACGGATCCACGAGCGATGACCACGACGTGGTGTCGGGTGCCGACGGCACGGGTGAGCGCGACGGCTCCTCCGGGCTCGGCGTGGCCGGTGCCGCCGGGGCGGCCGCGGGTGCTGCCGGGCTCGCCGGTGCCGCCGCGCGGTCCGGCTCCTCCGACGACGCGGCGACGACCCGCTCGCACGCTGCGCAGGCCGGGGAGACCCCCTTCGACAGCGGGGACGACGACGCGACCCGCGAGATCCGGCTGCGCCACCGCGACGGGGTGACCGCCCACGTCACCCGGGGCGACGAGACGCCCGCCGGCCGACGTGCCGACGACGAGCGCACGCGGCGTGTGCGCCGCCCGCAGGATGACTCCGACGACGAGCACGGTCGGCGAGGCGCCGCCGCCGCCGCAGCCGCCGCAGCTGCTGCCGCCGGTGCGGTCGGCACCGGGGGCAAGGTCATCGGCGACCGGCTGGGCAAGGTCGCGCGCACGGCTGGCGACCGGTCCAAGGAGGCGCTCCACGACGCCCGCGCCCGCCGCGAGGCGATCCGGGCCGACCAGCGCAGCCGCAGCTCGCTGGGCTCCGCCCCGACGACGGCCGAGATCGAGGCCCCCGCTCCGCTCCTGCCCGCCGAGGCCGGCGCCCCGCCGAGCCGCCGCCAGGCCAACCTCGTCCTCGGGCTCATGGCCGGGCTCGTCGCGCTGGCCTGCCTCTTCGGCACCATCGGCACCTCGCGCATCGGGTCGGCGACCGACCTCGGGCGCATCCTCGGCGGCGACGAGACGACGGCGGTCGCGACCTCCCAGTCCGCGAGCCCCTCGGGCTCCGGCTCGGGCAGCGGCTCCGGCGGCGGCGAGCCCCTCGCCATCGCCAATGCCGCCGGCTACGACCCCGCCCCCGGTGACGGCGTCGAGCACAACGCCGAGGTCCCGCGCGTCTACGACGGCGACCCCGACACGATCTGGACCACCGAGGGCTACGAGGACCCGAGCTTCGGCGGGGTCAAGCAGGGCGTCGGCGTCACCGTCGACCTGGGCCAGGCCCAGGACATCAGCTCGGTGACCCTCCAGCTGCCGCTCGCCGCGCAGGCCACGGTCTACGCCGGCGACCAGCCGACCAACTCGGGCACCGAGATCGGGCGCACCGACGGTCGTACCGGTGAGGTCGAGCTCACGCCGAGCGGCCAGGTCACCGGCCGCTACGTCACCGTCTGGTTCACCACCCTCTCCCAGGGTGACGACGGCCGCTACCGGGCCGCCGTCGGCGAGATCACCGTCCGCTGAGGTGATGACGTGAGCGACTCCCCCTTCGCCGAGATCGACGACCGGATGCTCATGCGCATGCACGTCGAGGGCGACGCCGAGGCCTTCGGCGAGATCTACCGCCGCCACCGCGACCGCATGTGGGCCGTGGCCGTCGGGGTCTGCGGTGACCGCGAGCTCGCGGCCGAGGCGGTGCAGGATGCCTTCGTCTCCGCCTTCCGCCGGGCCGGCTCCTACCGCGGCGACGCGGCTGTCACGACGTGGCTGCACCGCATCGTCGTCAACGCCTGCATCGACCTGACCCGACGCGTGCGCCCCACGAGCGAGCTCACCGACGAGGTCGTCGCGGCCGCGCCCCCTGCGCCCGACGCCACGGGCCGGGTCGACACCCGCCTGGCCGTCCACGAGGCGATGCGCCGCCTGCCCGACGAGCAACGCGTCGCGCTGGTGCTCGTCGACATGCACGGCGTCCCGGTCGCCGAGGCGGCGCAGGTCCTCGACATCCCCACGGGCACCGTGAAGTCGCGCTGCTCGCGCGGCCGTGAGGCCCTCGGCAAGGCGCTTGCCGCAGCCGGGATCGACGCGCGGGGAACCTCCGACGCCGCTGCCTCGTCAGACACAACAGGCCACCAGGCAGACGAAGGGAGGTGACCATGACCGAGGACAAGGACCCCACGGGGATGCGTCACCTGCTCGCGAGCCTCAAGGAGAGCGGGCCCATGCCCGACGACCTGGCCGAGCGCATCCGCGCCAGCCTCGAGGACGAGCAGACGGCGCGCGCCACCGGTGAGCTCACCATGGACGCGGACGAGACCGACGACGCCGACGAGCCGTCCGGCTTCTGGAGCACCATGGCCACCCCCAGCGGGGGCTCCGGCCGGCGACGCGCGGCCGCGCCCTGGCTGCTCGGCGCCGCCGCGGCCACCGTCGTGGCCCTTGCCGTCGGCACCGGCATGCTGCGCAACAGCGGCAACGACGCCGCCTCCGACGCGGGCGCCGGCGCCGCCCCGTCGTCGCAGGGCCGGTCCGGGGCAGCCGAGCAGGGGTCGAGCGCCACGTCGAGCAGCGCTGCCTCCGACGAGGAGGTCCCGGCCTTCGCCATCACCGAGACCGGCACCGCCTACACCCGCTCGTCGCTCGCCTCCGAGGCGGCGACCCTGCTCGAGGACCCGGCGGGTGCGCCCACGGTGCGCGACGACGAGGTGCTCGGCACGATGACCACCGCTGCCGGGGCCGCCGACTGCCTTGCCCGCCTGGGTCAGCCCCAGATGCAGGCCGTCGTCATCGACATCGGCACCTTCGAGGGCAAGGACGGGCTGCTGCTCGTCGCCGAGTCGCTGCCCGACGGCCCCGCGCGGGCCTGGGCGGTCACCTCGGGCTGCGAGCCGATCTGGCCCGACAGCGTCGAGGTCCCCAGCACGAAGTGACCTGCCGGACGGCGTGCCCCACCCGGGCGCACGCCGTCCTGCCGGCCCGTCGGTCCTGCCGGCCCCGTCGGACCGGGGCGAGCTCCCCCCTTCGTCCCGCAGCGAGCGGGGTGGCCGGTCCCATGCCGCAGTGGCCACGAGCTCATGGAACAGACGGCACCTACGATGACGTTGACACCGTCAGACCGCCTACACCCGACCCCAAGGACGCACCCGTGGCCGACGCCAGCACCGACATCCGCAATGTGATCATCATCGGTTCCGGCCCCGCTGGATACACCGCCGCCGTCTACGCCGCCCGGGCCAACCTCGAGCCGCTGATCTTCGAGGGCTCGGTCACCGCCGGCGGCGCGCTCATGAACACCACGGACGTGGAGAACTTCCCGGGCTTCACCGAGGGCATCATGGGGCCCGACCTCATGCTCAACATGCGCGCCCAGGCCGAGCGCTTCGGTGCCGAGATCGTCACCGACGACGTCACCGCCGTCGAGCTCGAGGGCCCGGTCAAGGTCGTCACCGACGGCGAGGGCAACACCCACCGCGCGCACGCCGTGATCCTCGCCATGGGCTCGGCCTACCGCGAGCTCGGCCTGCCCGACGAGAAGCGTCTGTCCGGTCACGGCGTCAGCTGGTGCGCGACCTGCGACGGGTTCTTCTTCCGTGAGCAGGACATCGTCGTCGTCGGCGGCGGCGACTCCGCCGTCGAGGAGGCGACCTTCCTGACGAAGTTCGCCCGCTCGGTGACGATCGTCCACCGGCGCGACGAGCTGCGGGCCAGCAAGATCATGGCCGATCGGGCCCACGCCAACGACAAGATCCGCTTCGCGTGGAACTCCGAGGTCGCCCAGATCCACGGCGACGACAAGGTCACCGGGCTGACCCTGCGCGACACGGTGACCGGCGAGACGCGCGAGATCGAGGCCACGGGGCTCTTCGTCGCGATCGGTCACGACCCGCGCAACGAGCTCGTCCAGGGCGTCGTCGACCTCGACGACGAGGGCTACGTGCTGACGGAGGGCCGTTCCTCCCGCACCAACCTCGACGGCGTCTTCGCCGCGGGCGACCTCGTCGACCACACGTACCGTCAGGCGATCACCGCCGCCGGGTCCGGCTGCGCGGCCGCACTCGACGCCGAGCGCTGGCTGGCTGCCCGCGAGGAGGCCGGCGCGCCGGCGCAGGACCAGGCGCTCACCGCGCAGGACAACCCCGTCGTCGGCACCGTCGGCGCCCGCTGACCCCAGACCACTCGACCCCCACGACCCCCACCCGAGAGAGAAGGACCCCCATGGCCACCTCCCCCACCACCGACGCGACCTTCGACCAGGACGTGCTGCAGAGCGACACCCCCGTGCTCGTCGACTTCTGGGCCACCTGGTGCGGCCCGTGCCGCGCGGTCGCCCCCGTCCTCGAGGAGCTGTCCGGCCAGTACGACGGCAAGCTCAAGATCGTCAAGCTCGACACCGACGCCAACCCGCAGATCACCGCGCGCTACGGCATCACGTCGATCCCGACGATGCACGTCTTCCAGGGCGGCGAGATCGTCAAGACGCTCGTCGGCGCCATGCCGAAGCCCAAGCTCGTCAAGGAGCTCGAGCCCTTCGTCGGCTGAGTTTCGTTGCAGCACAACGGCATTCGTGCCGTTGAGCATGCTGAGAGGGGCCCCGCGTTCAACACCGCGGGGCCCCTCTCACGTCTGTCCGGTCGGGGGCCCGGTCAGCCCTCGACCTCCTCGGCGTCCACGCCCATCTGGCCGAGGACCCGGTGCAGGTCCTCCATCGAGGCGAACTCGATCGTCATCCGGCCCTTGCGCTGGCCGAGGTTGATCTTCACCCGCGTGTCGAGGCGATCGCTCACCCGACCGGCCAGGTCGTCCAGCTGCGGGTGGTGACGGCCGGCCCGGGGGGCGGAGCGCTTCTCCTTCTCCGGTGCCATGCCCAGCGCGACGATCTCCTCGACCGTGCGCACCGACAGGCCTTCGGCGACGATCCGCTGGGCGAGCCGCTCCATCTGCTCACCGTCGTCGAGCGTGAGCAGGGCGCGGGCGTGCCCGGCACTGAGCACCCCGGCCGCGACGCGTCGAGCCACCATTGGGGGCAGGCGCAGCAGGCGCAGCGTGTTGGAGATCTGCGGCCGAGAGCGACCGATGCGTCCGGCGAGCTCCTCCTTGGAGCAGCCGAAGTCGTCCAGCAGCTGCTGGTAGGCCGCCGCCTCCTCGAGCGGGTTGAGGTTGCTGCGGTGGAGGTTCTCGAGGAGGGCGTCCCGCAGGAGGTCGTCGTCCTCCGTCGCCTTGACGATCGCGGGCACGGTCGCTCGCTGCGCCTGGCGACTTGCCCGCCAGCGACGCTCACCCATGATGAGCTCGAAGTCGACGCCTTCCTCACCGTCGCTGACGCGGCGCACGACGATGGGCTGGAGCACGCCGATCTCGCTGATCGAGTGCACGAGCTCGGCCATGTCGTCCTCGTCGAAGACGGTTCGCGGCTGGCGGGGGTTGGGGCGGATCGCGTCGACCGGCACCTCCGCATAGGTCGCCCCAGGCACCGGGGCGAGGCCGTCGGCCGGTGCGTCCCCGTCGGCCCGGGGGGTCTCGGTTGGCGCCACGCTCGCGGCACCGCTACCGCCCACGGCCTCGTGCTCCGCGGGCACCGGGGTCGCCGGCGCCTCTGCGGTGGCCTCGGCGATCTTCCCCGCCACGGTGTTGGGCAGGGCCGCGGGACGCTCCTGGTCGCGGAAGAAGACGTCAACCGGCCGCTCCGTCGACCGTCCGGCGGCACCGGCGTCCGGGATCAGGGCACCGAGCCCTCGTCCCAGGCCACGTCGCTTCTCACTCATGCGTTGTCCTTCTGCTCTGCGCCGCGGTGGGCGATCTCGGTGGCCGCGTCGGTGTAGGACCGGGCGCCCGTGCTCTGGGGGTCGTAGGTGATGACGGTCTGACCGTGGCTCGGCGCCTCCGAGACCCGGACCGATCGGGGCACGGTCGACGTGAGCACCTGGTCGGGGAAGTGCTCACGCACCTCCTGCGCCACCTGCGAGGAGAGTCGGGTGCGTCCGTCGTACATCGTGAGCAGGATCGTCGACACGTGCAGGTCGGCGTTGAGGTGCGTGCGGATGAGGTCGATGTTCTTCAGCAGCTGGCTCAGACCCTCGAGGGCGTAGTACTCGCACTGGATGGGGATGAGCACCTCGCGGGCAGCGACGAAGGCGTTGACCGTGAGCAGGCCCAGGCTGGGCGGGCAGTCGATGAGGACGTAGTCGATGGGCTCCTCGCCTGCGCTCGCGCGCTCGGCGAACCACGCAGCGAGGGCCTTCGTCAGCCGGCTCTCACGGGCCACGAGCGAGACGAGCTCGATCTCGGCCCCGGCGAGGTCGATCGTGGCCGGGACGCACCAGAGGTTGTCGACGTCGGGGCACGGCTGCATCGCCTCGCTGATGGGCATCCCGTCGACGAGGACGTCGTAGATGCTTGGCACCTCGGCGTGGTGCTCGATGTTCAGAGCCGTGCTCGCATTGCCCTGGGGGTCGGTGTCGATGAGGAGGACGCGCAGGCCCGCATCGGCCAAGGCGGCGGCGATGTTGACCGCCGTGGTCGTCTTGCCGACGCCACCCTTCTGGTTGGACACCGTGATGATCCGCGGCCGGCCCGGTCGGGGCAGCCGCGCGGCCGCGGGGCGGGCAGCCTTCGTGTCGGCCGGGGCCGACATCGGTGGCGTGGGGTCGGATGCAGCGGCGACATCGGGCGCCGTGTGCTCGGGGGCGATCTCGGGCACAGGGGCCTCCACGTCGTCTGAAATGCTCTGCTCCGGCCGCTCCGGTTGGCTCGTCTCAGGCTCGGCGGTCGGGACCGCGGACCCGTCCACAGCGACTTGGTCGGTCGGGCTGTCCCGCCCGGATCCGAGGTCTCGGGCCACCCCCATCCACCCGATCGGCGCGGTCTCGGTGGGTCCGGCGAGTGCCGGCCACCCGAGGCCAGGGGTGGCGGTGCGTGGTGTGGTCACCGAGACATTCCTCCTCAGGGGACTGCGAGCCCAGCCATACAACCCCAGTCCGGGCCGACACGCCAAACGGAGCCGCGCTTGTGGACAACTCGGGTCAAAACCGGGGGTTTTCCACCAGATCGCCGTGGTTCTCCACAGCTTCGGTGGACAACTCACCGTCGCACTACCGACGCGCTCGGGCGCGTTTCACGTGAAACGGGAGCTTGGGTAGTGGTCCGCGGAAGGGCTGGGCGGCAATCCTTTCGCTCGCCCGGGGTGCGGACGTTTCACGTGAAACGCTGTCAGGTAGAGCGCGTGCCCACGGTGCAGTCCACCGTCAGCGTCGGCTCGTCCAGCACCCCATGCCCGTGCTCGGAGATCGCGGTCTCGGACACCCTCAGCTTCCGCAACGCCTTCGTGGCCGCGGCGACCTCCTGCTCGGCCGAGCGGCCCTTCATCGCCACGAGCTGCCCGCCCGGCTCGACCATCGGGCAGCACCACCGGGCGAGCTTGTCGAGAGCGGCCACGGCGCGGGCCGTGACGAAGGGGGCCGACAGGTGGCCGTGGAACTCCTCGGCGCGACCACGGTGGACGGTGGCGTTGTCGAGGTCGATCACGCGCACCGCCTCGGCCAGCCAGTCGGTGCGCCGCTGCATCGGCTCGACCAGGTGGATGTCGAGGTCCGGTCGTGCGATGGCGACGGCCAGGCCCGGCAGTCCGGCCCCTGATCCGACGTCGATGACTCGTGCGTCCCGGTCGAAGGCGTCCTCGATGACGGCGCAGTTGAGGATGTGCCGCTCCCAGAGGATCGGGACCTCCCGGGGGCCGATGAGCCCGTGGCTGACCCCGGTGTCGGCGAGCACGGCGGCAAAGGTCTCGGCACGCGGAAGGCGCCCGCCGAAGAATCGGCGGGCGCCCTCGGGTGCCGCGGGGCAGTCAGCAGTCATGCCCCCAGCGTTTCACGTGAAACGCCTCAGCTCATAGCTCAGCCAGCGATGACGTCCTCGTCGGAGGGCGTGGTGGACTCGGCCACCTCGTCCGTCTCGACCGGCGCGTTCTCAGCCGCCGGAGCAGCGGCCTCGGCAGCCGGGTGCACGACGACGAATCGACGCGGCTCGGTGCCCGAGGAGTCCGACACGAGACCGGCGGCGAGCACCTCGTCGTGCACGACCTTGCGCTCGAAGGCGCTCATCGGCTCGAGCTCGACCGACTCGTGGTCGGCGGTGACGGACGCGATCGCAGTCCGGGCGATCTCTACGAGCTCCGCCCGTCGGGCCGCACGGTGTCCGGCGACGTCGAGCATGAGGCGGCTTCGGTCCCCGGTCGCGGACTGGACCGCAAGGCGCGTCAGCTCCTGGAGAGCCTCGAGCACCTTGCCGTCCTGGCCGACGAGGCGCCGCGGGACGCGGCCCTCCTCGGAGTCGACGATGGCGACCGCGGCACGGTCACCATCGATGTCGAGGTCGATGTCGCCGTCGAGGTCGGCGATGTCGAGCAGGGTCTCGAGGAAGTCGGCAGCGACCTCCCCTTCGCGCTCGAGCAGCTGACGCCGGCTCTTGCGGGGGGCCGGGGTCTCCTCGGCCGTGGTCTCCTGGTCCGCGGCGACCTCGGTCGTCGGGTTGTCACTCATGGTGTCTCCTGCGTGTGGCGGTCGGGTGCCCGGGTTGCCCCGGGCGCTCCGGGGGTCAGTTGTCGGTCTTGGGGCGGTCTTCGCTCACCGGCGAGCTCGACGTCGACTTCGGCGGCGGACCGCCCTTCTTCTTCGCCCGCTTCTTCGAGGTCGGCTGCTGACGCTGCCCGGAGATGACGCCCTTCGCCTCGAGCTCGCTCGCCATCTCGGCGTCGTGCTTGCGCTCCCGGGTCTCCTCGGGGGTGTCGACCGACTTGCCGGCCTTGCGGCGGCGGGCCTGCATCGCCTTCTCCGCGGCAGAGCCGGGCGCCGGCATGCGGCGGATGACGTAGAACTGCTGGCACATGGTCCACACGTTGGTCGTGAACCAGTAGATGAGGACACCGATCGGGAAGTAGACGCCGGACACGGCGAAGATGATCGGGAAGAGGTAGAGCATCATCTTCTGCTGCTGCGCGAAGGGGCCCTCGAGAGCGGACTCCGGCATGTTCTTGCGCATCAGCTGGTACTGCGTCGTGAAGGTCGTCAGCGACATCAGGATGATGAGAGTGATCGTCACGAGCTTGACGCTCAGACCGCCACCCGTCCCGAGGAACTGTGCCGAGAGCTGCGCGCCGAAGATCGAGGACGACTCCGCCTGGGCCGCCACCTGCTGGGTGATCGGGCCGATGCCCGACTTCGCCCCGGACCCGATCTCGTCGAGGCTGTTGAGGACGCGGAAGAGACCGAAGAAGAAGGGCATCTGCGCGAAGATCGGCAGGCAGGACGAGAACGGGTTGGTCCCGCTGTCCTTGTAGAGCGCCATCGTCTCTTCCGTCATCTTCTGACGGGACTCCGGATCGGTCTTGCCCTTGTACTTCGCCTGGATCTTCTGCATCTCGGGCTGGATGAGCTGCATCTTGCGCGAGGCGTGGATCTGGCGGACGAAGAGCGGGATGAGCGCCGCCCGCATGACGATGACGAGACCGACGATGGACAGGGTCCAGGTCCAGCCGCTGGCCTCCGGCAGGCCGATCGCCGTGAGCGCCCCGTGCCACAGATACATGATCCAGGCGACGAGCCACTCGAAGGGATAGATGATGTCGCTGAAGCTCACGTGGTGAACGTCCTTCGGTCGGTGGCGCCGGGTACGACGCCGTCGTCGTGGGCCTCGATGTCGGCGAAGCGGGGCCTGGCCAGGTCAGGCGAGCCGCGCTGCGCCCACGTCTCGGGCACGTGGTCGATGCCCCCGGCGGTCCAGGGGTTGCACCGCACGAGGCGGTGCACGGTCAGATAGCTGCCGCGGATCAACCCGAAGCGCCGCAGCGCGGTGATCCCGTAAGCCGAGCAGCTCGGGAAGTAGCGGCAGCTCTGCGGCAGCAGCGGCGAGACGAGCAGCTGGTAGCCACGGACGAGCCAGACGAGCGGCAGAGCGAGGATCTTCATCTCGCCTGCTCAACGAAGAGGGCGTGCACGCAGTGCCGAAGGGCAGCGCCCAGCTCGTGCGAGTCGGCGCCGGCGGCCGCGGGGTTGGCCCGGATCACCAGGTCGGTCCCGTGCGGCAGGTCGGCCAGGAGCGGTGCCACCTGGGCCCGCAACCGGCGCTTGACCCGAGTGCGGGTCACCGCGTTGCCGACGGCCGTGGACACGACGAGACCGACGCGCGGGGAGTCATCCCCCCGGGCGTCGGTCTGGGTCGCGTCCGCCACACGGGCATGGACCACGAGCAGTCGGGAGCCCTGGCGTCGAGTGCCTCGGCCCCTGACAGTCGCCGCGAAGTCCGCGCGCTCCGTCAGGCGGTGCCGCGCGGGCAGCACCGGGTGGCTCGTCAGGCAGAGAGCTTGGAGCGGCCCTTGGAGCGGCGGTTGCTCAGGATCGCGCGGCCGGCGCGGGTACGCATGCGCAGGCGGAAGCCGTGGGTCTTGGCGCGGCGACGGTTGTTGGGCTGGAAGGTGCGCTTGCTCATGTGCGGTCTCCGATGGTCGGTGGGCCGGCGGCCCGGTGCTGACGTGTGTGGGCTCTTCGGCCGCGATCGGAAGCCCACGCGCGTCCCACCGGGTGATCCGGCTGGGTCGTGGGCATGCGAAAGCGGCCGACAGGCCGACGTCCACGGTACGGGACGCCCGCTCGCAGGGTCAAACCGCCGGAGCCGGCTCCGGGACCCTGGGGAATCGAGCGACGATGCCACCGCCAGAGAGCCTGTCCAGCGCGACACGCCGGGACGCTGGAAAAAGTCCGTGCGTCAGGTTGCCCGGGCCCCGGTGTGTTGTTAGCGTCGCACCTCACCACCTTGCCCCACGTACATCTCCACAGTCTGTGGACAACGTTGTGGATGGGACGTACGGCAGGGGAGGATGATGTCGACAGAGTTCCGATCGGCCCCCGAGCCGCAGAGAAGTTGAGGTGTGCGCCC